>NZ_JBFUIB010000295.1:0-4593 GCF_056402095.1 Peribacillus sp. P4_C12 | reverse complement strand
GCCTGTTCTTCTGTCAAACCGACACTTGCAGCTTCGGGACTTGAATATACACATTTTGAAATAAGCGAATAATCTATACGCTGTTGAACATATGACAGGCAATAAACCTGAGCGTATAGATTATTCGCTTATTTCAAAATGTGTATATTCAAGTCCCGAAGCTGCAAGTGTCGGTTTGACAGAAGAACAGGCAAAAAAGGAAGGCTATGACCTTAAAACCGGAAAGTTTCCGTTCAGGGCAGTGGGTAAGGCCCTCGTTTTCGGGGAAGCAGATGGTTTTGTCAAAATCATTGCAGACAAAAAAACGAATGATATCTTAGGCGTTCACATGATTGGACCTCATGTAACCGATATGATTTCTGAAGCAGGTCTTGCAAAAGTACTAGATGCGACACCTTGGGAAGTAGCAAAAACGATTCATCCACATCCAAGTCTTTCTGAAGCAATCGGCGAGGCAGCGCTAGCAGTCGATGGGCTTGCCATTCATTCATAAAGAATAAGGTCAGGAGGTTTTATGATGGTAGAAAAACGTCATGAACAATTAGGCTTAAATGAGGAAACAGTTTTAGATATGTATCGGACAATGCTTTTGTCCCGTAGGATTGATGAGCGGATGTGGCTGTTGAACCGTTCCGGGAAAATCCCCTTTGTAATTTCTTGTCAGGGACAGGAGGCAGCTCAGGTTGGGGCTGCGTTTGCATTGGATCGTCAAAAGGACTATGTATTACCCTATTACCGAGATGTTGGAGTGGTTCTGACATTTGGAATGACCGCAAAGGACTTGATGCTTTCAGGATTTGCAAAAGAGGAAGATCCCAATTCTGGTGGWCGGCAAATGCCAGGTCATTTTGGCCAGAAGAAAAACCGGATTGTCACTGGGTCTTCTCCTGTAACGACACAGGTTCCCCATGCAGTAGGAATTGCCCTTGCCGGGAAGATGGAAGGGAAGGATCTAGTTACATTCGTCACATTTGGAGAGGGTTCATCCAATCAGGGAGATTTTCATGAAGGAGCAAATTTTGCAGGTGTGCACAAGCTTCCGGTAATCTTTATGTGTGAAAATAATAAATATGCGATTTCTGTTCCTATTGAGAAACAACTCTCCTGTGAAAATGTTTCGGATCGGGCGATTGGCTATGGTATGCCTGGAATAACTGTCGACGGGAATGACCCATTAGAAGTATACGAAGCGGTTAAAGAAGCGGCTGACCGTGCTCGCAGGGGCGAGGGACCCACTTTGATTGAAACGGTTTCGTATAGGCTCACCCCTCATTCAAGTGATGATGATGACCGTAGCTATCGAACTGCGGACGAAGTGGCAGAAGCGAAGACAAAGGATTCCATCAAGACCTTTGGAGCGTATTTAAAGGAAACAGGAATTATGGATGATGCGCTTGAAAAACAAATGAATGATGAAGTGATGATAATAGTCAACGAAGCAACTGACTATGCCGAAAATGCTCCATATCCGAAGGCTGAAAGTGCTATGAATCATGTGTATGCACAAAAGTAAGGGGGTAATAGAATGCCAGTGATTTCTTATATAGATGCCGYTACAATGGCAATGAGGGAAGAGATGGAAAGAGATTCTCGTGTGTTTGTACTGGGAGAAGATGTAGGGAAAAAAGGTGGGGTCTTCAAAGCTACTAATGGATTATACGACCAATTTGGTGAAGCCAGAGTTATTGATACTCCCCTAGCTGAATCAGCAATTGCAGGAGTTGGAATTGGAGCCGCTATGTATGGTCTTCGGCCGATAGCTGAAATGCAATTTGCTGATTTTATCATGCCGGCTGTAAACCAAATTGTCTCAGAAGCGGCCAAAATTAGATACCGTTCTAATAATGATTGGAGCTGTCCTATCGTCATACGTGCACCTTATGGGGGAGGGATTCATGGAGCCCTATATCATTCGCAATCTGTTGAAGCTCTCTTTGCAAATCAACCGGGCTTGAAAATTGTCATGCCCTCCACTCCCTATGATGTAAAAGGGTTGCTTAAAGCAGCCATTCGAGATGAAGATCCAGTGCTTTTCTTTGAACATAAACGCGCTTACCGCTTGATTAAAGGTGAGGTACCAACTGAAGATTATGTACTTCCAATCGGCAAGGCCGATGTGAAAAGAGAAGGGGAAGACATCACGGTCATATCCTATGGTCTTTGTGTGCATTTTGCACTCCAGGCAGCAGAAAAATTAGCTGCAGATGGTATATCTGCTCATATTCTGGACTTGCGAACCGTGTACCCATTAGATAAGGAAGCTATCATTGAAGCGGCTTCTAGAACGGGGAAAGTCTTACTGGTTACAGAGGATAATAAAGAAGGAAGCATTATGAGTGAGGTCGCAGCCATCATTGCCGAACATTGCCTATTTGATTTGGATGCTCCGATTAAACGGTTAGCCGGTCCTGATATTCCTGCCATGCCATATGCTCCTACGATGGAAAAACATTTTATGGTGAATCCAGATAAAGTGGAAAAAGCGATGAGAGAACTGGCTGAGTTTTAATGACTGATAAGTAGGAGGAACAAATCATGGCTACGGAACTAATGAAAATGCCTCAACTAGGTGAAAGTGTCACAGAGGGAACTATCAGTAAATGGCTTGTTAAGCCAGGGGATCGTGTCACTAAATATGACCCGCTTGCTGAAGTGATGACAGATAAAGTAAATGCTGAGGTTCCTTCTTCCTTTACCGGTATCATTAAGGAATTAAAAGCAGACGAAAATCAAACGTTGGCAGTAGGAGAAGTTATTTGCTCGATTGAAGTTGAAACGGCAAAAGCAGAAAAAACGGAAGGTCAAGCAGAGTCATATAGTGAGAAAAATGATTCAAATGAAACAAGGGATGTTCACACATCTAGTGAAGCATCAGGGAAAACCCGCTTTTCACCAGCTGTATTAAAACTCTCTCAGGAACATGGAATTGACCTTTCCCAAGTAAAAGGTACAGGAAGTGAAGGACGGATTACCCGTAAAGATTTACTGAAACTTATTGAATCCGGTACTCTTCCTAAAGCGGATGCTCCTTCCGCTATTCCAGAATCCGTTCGCGAAGAGACTATCTCACCAGTCACTCAGCGAGCTCGTACAGAAATCATAATTCCGACTGCGACTGGGGACAGGGAAATACCCGTTACCGGGGTGAGGAAAGCGATTGCTTCCAATATGTTAAAAAGTAAGCATGAAATTCCTCATGCTTGGACTATGGTAGAAGTTGACGCAAGCAACATGGTGAAGTTACGTGATTCACTAAAAACCGATTTTAAACAAAAAGAAGGCTACAACTTAACTTACTTTGCATTCTTTGTAAAAGCAGTTGCTCAAGCTCTTACGGAATTTCCGGAAATCAACTCGATGTGGGCAGGAGATAAAATCATTCAAAAGAAAGAAATCAATATTTCAATAGCCGTTGCCACAGAAGATGCCTTATTTGTACCTGTCATAAAAAATGCAGATGAAAAATCAATTAAAGGTATTGCTAGGGAGATAAAAGAACTTGCATCTAAAGTGAAGGCAGGTAAATTAAAGTCGGAGGACATGCAAGGAGGTACGTTCACTGTAAATAACACTGGTTCATTCGGTTCCGTCCAATCCATGGGAATTATTAATTATCCACAGGCAGCTATTCTACAAGTCGAAACAATAGTAAAACGGCCGGTGATTATTAACGACATGATTGCGGTCCGTGACATGGTAAACCTTTGTTTGTCACTAGACCATCGTGTATTGGACGGACTGGTATGCGGCCGATTCCTTGCAAGGGTTAAAGAAATCATCGAAAAGATTACCGAAGACAATACATCTATTTACTAGAATAAGGGAAAAGGAAGAAGGAAGAGCCTAGAGGTTTCTTCCTTTTTTTCTGTGCTTCATTACTTGTTTATTAATAAATTTTTATTGGAATATAGAAAAACATCGACAAAATTTTTTTTTTTGCTTATTATTTTATAGAGAGCTGTTCTAATACACAGCTAACTGTACTTCAATAGAGGTGGTATAGATTTTCTAAACAACCGACTGTGCTAATTTCTATTAGCTTAAATTTCAAGGAAATTATGATAGAATGTTATTATAATTCAGATTATTTGATGGGAGGGCGGTTTTCTTATTTAACTGACTGAGCGTTCGGTCTCCGTTATTAAGGGATAGAACGATTCGGGTAGTAAACGATAAGAAAGCGATTACAGATGGAACTGAAAGATGTAAAAAACATAACCTTTCCTAAACCTTCGTTAGAAGAGTGGAAAGAAGCTACAGAAGTCAGTTTAAAAGGTAAAAGTGTTGAAAAATTAAAAACATATACATATGAGGGTATTACTTTAAATCCACTCTATACAGAAAAGGAGGATTCATCAGCAAAAACAGCAGAATTACCGGGATTTTTTCCATTTACTCGCGGAATTACTCCGACAGGTTATTATGAACAACCTTGGCTTGTCGTTCAGCCTGTAAGCGGTATCACAGCAGATGAGGCAAATGAAAAGATGCAAGCGGCATTTAAGCGCGGTCAAAATGTCGTTGCATACCCGGCTCGTTTACTTGTTGAGGGGGCAAGGATTGAAAAATTGTTTAATAATATCCCCTTAAAGG
>NZ_JBFUIB010000294.1:0-4609 GCF_056402095.1 Peribacillus sp. P4_C12 | reverse complement strand
GTGTAGGAATGACTCAAAGAAAAAGATTAGGAGGTGCCAAGCTACAAGGATATTTTGAACAACTTTTTATCTCCGAAGAAATTGGTTATGAAAAACCGAATCCCCATTTCTTTTACTATATTTTTGATGCCCTGCATACAAGCCGTAAAGAAGAATTTTTAATGATAGGTGATCGTTTAACATCGGATATTCAAGGGGCTATCAATGTCGGAATAGATTGTGTTTGGTTTAACCCTAAGAGAAGCATGCCTAAATCATGTTCACCTAAGAGCACATATACGATACCAAATTTAATGCAAATAATGGACTTATTAGAGGAATAATCATGAAAAAAGTAATTCAATCGATTCTACTCTATATAGTAAGTGCTATTGGCATTAGTCTTACATTAAAAGCTGATGTTGGAGTAAGCAGTTTTAATGCAATGAATTTATCCATATCTGAATGGACTTCCATCAAAGTTGGAACAATTACATTCATTGCAAATCTCATTTTTCTAATCGGTTATATCTGCCTATGCGAAAAAAAGAATTTTAGAAAATTTACTTTGATGTTCATTTCCATCTTGTTCTTTGGAATGGTTATTAATTTTTTCCTCTATACTATTTTCGGTACGATTCACGTAGAGAATTATTTAGTAAGGATCGGACTATTTATTTTCGGTGTGATACTAGCCGGTGTAACAACAGGCATTATTTTATCATTAGATATTATTCCTTTTCCTATTGAAAGTTTATGTTTACGAATAGCTGAATTAACAAAACGCTCTTTCTCTCAATACAGATATTGTGTCGATTTATTCTCCATTATTCTATCAATAACAATATCACTACTATACAATTTACCAATCAATATTCGAGAAGGAACGATTATCAGCTTCTTTTTATTGTCCTGCATTATTTCTTATACACGATTGAAATTTAAAAACTATCAGCTGAAACTCAATAAAAAACATAACTAAAAAATAACCTCTTCCGGATAAGAATCCAAAGAGGTTATTTTTATCAAACTTATTCTAAACGATCAATCTTTTTAGTAAAACTACAGTTAAACTACCCTGCACCTTTAGTTACATAAGGAAAAGCTGCCTTAAAGACAGCTCCGTTCTATTAAAGTTTGATCATTTCTTATTGAACTAAAGCACCCGTTAGTGCGATAAGAAAAGTTACATTCTATTGCACATTATCTACGTACTTCGATACGAAAAAATCAAATCTCTAACTTTAAACCAACTTGTAATTTTTTTATTATTGTATACAATAATACTATCTTAAAGTGTGAAGGGACTGAACTATGCACAGATATCAATATCTAAACCCCAAATTAAAATAAAATGGAGGCAAAAATATTGATTACAGAACTACGAACAGAAAGATTAATATTAAAAAAAATGAAAGTATCAGACTCCTCTAGCCTATTTAAGATCTGGTCTGATCTTGAAGTTACAAAGTTTATGAATATCAATAGTTTCACTGATGAAAGTCAAGCAATACAAATGATTGAAATGCTTGATAAGTTATATCATGAAAACAAAGCTATTCGCTATTCAATTTTTCATTTAGAATCAAATCAAATTATTGGTTCTTGTGGTTACAATACCTTAGACTTTGAAAATTCAAAAGCAGAAATCGGTTATGAAATTAGTAAAGAATATTGGGGTAACCGATTTGCTTCGGAAGCCATTCTTAAACTATTGGATTATGCATATAATACTTTAAATTTTAATAGGATTGAAGCGAAAGTCGAACCTGAAAATAGAAATTCAATAAAGCTTCTAGAAAAGTTAAATTTTCAATTTGAAGGCACACTAAGAAAGTCCGAAAAATCAAAAGACACATTTATTGATTTAAATATGTATTCAAAATTAAAAACTGATTAACATAAATTGTGAAAAGCCTATATTCTATACGAATATAGGCTTTTTCGGCACTTTATTGATCGCTTTTATTCAACATAACAAATATACTACTGTTTAATAATAAAATTATCTTTTCTGATTGAACTATCCTGCCCCGATAGTTGCATAAGAAAAAAGAGCCGTTTGAACAGCTCAACAATCTTCAACTCATGCTCCCGTTAGTTGAAGAGGACAATCTATATTAATTTGAGATAAACGGTGCTTTTTGTACATACTTTAGATTTTCAATTTGKTTAATGATAAAAGTCGCAATATCTCGGTTAGTTATTTTTGCACCTGGCATATCTGTAAGATTTTCCTTAATGAATCCTATTTCTGTACCATCAACTATAAATAGAAGCCTAATTAGAGTCCATTTAATTAGTTTATTACGGTTAAGAATATGCCATTCTTTTTTCTTATCTATCATCATATTAGAGTAGATGATTTCAAACATCTTTGCCCCAACTCTATTTAAAATTTTCTTTTTATCTCCATTAATAGTTAGAGAACCACCCGTAACACCAATATAACGATCAATTTGTAAATCTGCCATTACCTCAAGTATTTTTTCAGTTACATTGCTATAAAACGGTTTCTCTTTGAGTGGCTGACCAAAAGTATTAATAACTATTTGACAATCTTTTAGTTGTTTTCGAATATCCTCCAAATTTTGTACATTCCCTTCTACTATCTCAATCCTAGCGTCTCTGAAAGTTAACTTTTCTGGATTTCTAACAAGCATACGAACTTGATACCCATTCTCTAACGCTCTAGCAGCAATATGACGTCCTACCTTCCCCGTTCCACCGATTATAGCTATCTTATAAGAATTATCCATAATACCCCTCCAAATAATCATAGTAATATGTATACGGTCAAATTCCCTTTTCGATTCAAATATTCCGTTATTCAACTAAACTGCCCCGTTAGTTCCGTAAGAAAAAGAGCTGCCAAAGCAACTCCCTTATTGAAGTAAAGCACYTGTTAGTTTRATAAGAAAAGACTATGTTAAAGTTCTCCGGTGTTTTTGAATTATTGTAGTGATTGGATTTGGAATATTAATTATTCTAGGGAATATAAATGATTAATTTTCTATGATACTATTTACTATAGTTGTTTACCAGTATGAGGAGGGAAGGAATGAATCGGAACTTCCGTAATACCATATTCTATTTACTGATCTTTTTGGTCATCATTGGAATTGTAATCATCTTTAATAATAACAATGAATCAACAGAGAAAATGACCCAAGATGAGTTCTATAATCATTTGGAGAGTGGGGACGTTACATCACTAACGATGCAGYCCGAAAGCAGTGAATTTAAAATCATTTGGAAGCTTAAGGGGGAKGATGAAAACAAGAACTTTGTGACRTACGTGCCATTCAGTGAATATTCACAGAGTCGAATTAATGATGCCGTAACTAAATTAGGTAAAGACATCATCACTGTTGAACCTCCAGAAAAGACAAGTGGCTGGGTGACATTTTTCACTTCCATTATTCCATTTGTAATCATTTTCATCCTGTTTTTCTTTATTTTTCTGTTTGTAGCTATAAGAAAAAAATGGAAGGGATGAAAATACATATACATAAAAAAAAGTAAACTCGCTTTCCATATGGACTTTGCGWGTTTTTTTTACATTGTTTTTGTAAGTCAACCTTTATCTAGCCTAATAAAAGAAAAGGATAGCTTATTAAAGTAACGCACCCGTTTGTTTAAGTACAACATTTCACAATATCAATACAATTTAAAGAGGGGAATGTTTAAACATTGAATTGTCTATACAACATTAGCTGACATCATTTACATATTAAACCCTATATGGATGTATACACAACCAAACGAGAACCTTCTCGTTTGGTGAATAAGTCGCTATCTATTAATCCATCTTAACAAATGAAGCTACATGGAGGGGAGGTTCTAAGCATGAGCCAAAAGCGTGATAAAGGCAATAGTCAAAAGGGAAAAGCTAATAGCAATACAGTAGATCCAGTGATCGCAGCAGAAGACTTGGAAAAAGCAATTAATCCAACTAATAAGCTCCCGCGCAATGCCAAAGGGTAAGTACAATCTCGTGATTTCTTTGCTTTTCCGAAAAGAAACTTGCAGGTAAACGAAAATGAAGAGTCAAGCAATCCACTAACATGAAGGATTACTTGACTCTTCAAAGGTATAATAGACTTTTATTTTAGTCCTTATATTGTTCATTAGGCCTTGAAATTTCTTCTTTACATACTCCATAGCTTAGCAAGAACAGTCTTTTTTAGAAACATACTTAGGAGGTAAAATCCCAATGTCTATTTTCATAAATTCCCCCAATTTATTATACCAATCCTCATTGGATTAACCTGCCCCGATAGTTGCCTAAAGAAAGAGCTGCCTTAAAGACAGCTCTGATCTTCAGCTAACGCACCCGTTAGTTCATTAACAAATTAAGCGTTGAAGTATGTTTAATAAATGTTTTGCCAAAACCTATCACTTTTCATATCTTCAACTACTTTTTTAAATGTATTTAAAATCTGTTGAACATTTTCATCACTAAATATAATCATTTGAACTGGGGAGCTACTTGTAGTACCTCCATTTTTTGAACAAGGAAAAATCCTTATTTGAGAAAAATGCTTCCAATCAAGCGCCTCAATCAGCCAGTGTGTAGCATAAGGGTATTCAGGTGTTATTTCATCATTATTCAGAGCATACTTATCCC
>NZ_JBFUIB010000293.1:0-4622 GCF_056402095.1 Peribacillus sp. P4_C12 | reverse complement strand
GTTCATATTATTCTCCCTTTAGCATTCTCTGTGCCATTTCGGCCAGTTGGCTTGCATGAGATCTGATATCCATCATGGTTGTTGAAATCTCTTCTGTGACGGCTGACTGGTTTTCAGTTTCTGCGTTACAAGAGAATGACGTTATAACAGAAGCAATTAGAACTAGAAAGACTGTAAGGGTTTTGTTCCAGAGGAATCACAGACCCCGATAGTGATGTCTTCAGGTTTTAATTAATTAAGAAGTGAGGCAATATGAAATAAAAGCATCTAGCATCGGATGTAATGAAATATGGCACAAAACAGATGGTCGTTTCACCCTTCACATCTTCTGGAACTCCAATTTTAACTGTCTCAAGTATAGAATCATGCTGTACTAAAACCGATTCCATCTAAACGAGAAATGGAAAGTCATGCCACGTGTCATTAAATCATCCTACTACATAGGTGATGTTTCTTCTCTTTTAAAATCCTGAAGTATTGGAAACAATCGTGCAATTAAATAAAAAATCGCCGTTCCTTTAAAACATAGAAAGTCCATTACTCTTGACGCAGGAAGCAATAGTTTATAATGAACAACTAAAGAAGCATTCGAGAAACAATTTGGAAAAACATATTTATTCACATATAGACTAAAAAAATGGAACCTTTCACTTTAGGAAAGGTTCCATTTTTTACTGCTGTGTTCGGCTGAAAAATGGGAGTATTCGGAAATCTCATGATTGGTTTGCTTCCCCATAACCATAGTATTCTACTGCATCTTCATAGTAATATGGGCTCTAATAATAGATTCGTAATCCTGCATTTTCAACAGTGATTGGCGTTTATCATTCAATTACATGCTGAAGTCCTATCTTAACTAAGCTTCTCCATTATTCCTTCATTTCCACCAAGTATCGTACACGTTAATGGCTTCATTCCGTTTATGTTCGGTTTTTGTATACCAGCCTTCGATGATTTCGGCCGCTTCCGTTCTGATCTCCTTACCTTCAAGGTAATCATCGATTTCATCATAACTCACACCTAAAGCCACTTCATCAGGAATCAGCGGTTTGTCATCTTCTAGATCTGCAGTTGGAATTTTCGTATATAGACGCTCAGGTGCTCCGACGAATTTCAGAATTTCTTTTCCCTGCCTTTTATTCAAACGATATAACGGGATGATATCAGCTGCCCCGTCACCATGTTTTGTAAAGAAACCGGTGATTGCTTCCGCTGCATGGTCTGTACCAAGCACGACACCTTTATATAGTCCGGCTAAATCGTATTGCACCTTCATCCGCTCACGTGCTTTGACATTTCCTCTTAAGAAATGGGATAGTTTTTCACCCGTAGCGTCTTCCACAGCCTTTACCGATGCATCCACTGCTTCCTTAATATTAACTGTTACCGTTTGACTTGGCTTAATGAATTTCAAAGCCAATTGTCTGTCATCTTCATCAGCCTGTAAACCGTATGGAAGGCTCACAGCAACAAATTTATATTCTTTGCTGTTCGTTTCATGATTCAATTCATTGACAGCAGTTTGTGCGATATAGCCGCCTAGCGTTGAATCTTGACCTCCAGAAATACCCAGTACAAAGCTTTTTAGAAAATCGTTTTTCTTCATATAATCTTTTAGAAGATCGACACTTTTTCTGAATTCAGCTTCAGGATTAATCGTTGGTTGGACAAGTAATTTTTTTACGATTTCATTTTGTAATGGACGCATTGGCATAGCCCCTCTTTCCTTATAGAATAGACTCGTTATTTAGTAAACATTCTCTCAACATTGGCTTTTACTTCATCTATATTTCTCATTTTATTATCCCAACAGTCCTGGCTTAAGTCGACCGGATATTCTTCAGGATTGAGTGCACGTAAGTACTCTGGCCATAATACTTGAAGATTTTTTTCCGTAAAGGTCTTGATTTCATCAATGGATGGTAATTCATAGGTTAAAATTCCGTCCATAAAAATATCCTCATGCAGGTCCACTGCATCGAAATCAGTGACAAATTTACTTAGGAAAGTATGGACAGGGTGGAACATTTTTAATTTTTCCTGTTCCTGAGGCTTTTCATATTCCATAGCCAAGTAGTCGCCTTCTGCATGGTGGTTGACTTTATTAATGATTCTGTATACTCGTTTTAGGCCAGGTGTCGTTACCTTTTCAGGATTAGAAGAAATTTTGATGGTATCTCTCATATTCCCATTTTCGTCCTCAATTGAAACCATCTTATAAACGGCACCTAATGCAGGCTGGTCATAAGCCGTAATTAATTTGGTCCCGATTCCCCAAATATCGATTCTTGCTCCTTGTTGCTTCAGGTTGATAATCGTATATTCATCCAAATCATTTGAAGCGACAATCTTCGCATCATKGAAACCTGCAGCATCTAGCATACGGCGTGCTTCTTTTGACAGGTAGGCCAAATCGCCGCTATCAAGACGGACGCCAATGAAATTAATTTTATCGCCCAGTTCTTTGGCGACACGGATTGCATTCGGGATGCCAGAACGTAGCGTATCATAAGTATCCACCAAAAATACACAATCTTTATGAGAGCTTGCATATTTATGAAATGCTGTATATTCGTCTTTATAGGCCTGAATCATGGAATGAGCATGTGTCCCTGAAACCGGAATACCGAACAGCTTGCCTGCACGGACATTGCTAGTAGAGTCAAAGCCAGCAATGTAGGCAGCACGTGCTCCCCATATTGCGGCATCCATTTCTTGTGCTCGTCTTGAGCCGAATTCAAGTGCAGATTCATCGCCAATTACTTGTTTGATACGCGAAGCCTTTGTCGCAACGAGTGTGTGATAGTTCACAATGTTCAGCAGCGCTGTTTCTATGAGTTGCGCTTCACCAAGGGGTGCCTCTACACGTAAAATCGGTTCGTTGCCAAAAACAAGCTCGCCCTCTTTCATGCAACGAATCGTTCCAGTAAAACGGACATTCTGCAAATAATCCAAAAATTCATCATCGTAATGCAATTCCGATTTTAAATAGTTGATATCACTTTCTGAAAAGCAAAAGTTCTGTAGGTAATGAACAATTTTCTCTAGTCCTGCAAAAATTGCATATCCGCTGTTAAATGGAAGCTTTCTGAAAAAAACCTCGAAAACGGCCTTTCGGTTATGTGTGTTGTCTTGCCAATAAGTTTGAGCCATATTGATTTGGTAAAGATCTGTGTGTAGTGCGTAACTGTCGTCGTTGTACTTTTTTTCCATGGATAGTTCCTCCCAAAAGAGAAGCGGCCGCCTCTCTTCTATTCTGTTGCGTGAATAGATATTAAAGAATGGTTGCTCCAAGTGATCCTTTAAAATGTGTAAGTGCCCATTCGTGACCGGCACTATTGAATGAGGCCACTGCATTTTCGTAAACAAAGATTTTATAGCCTAAATTGTAAGCGTCAATTGCAGTATGTAATATGCAGATATCGGTACAAACACCGACTAAATATACGTCGGTAATGTCCCGTTCCCTAAGTCTGATATCAAGGTCCGTTCCTGCAAAAGCCGAATAACGTGTTTTATCTATATAATAAACATTCTTTAGATTTTTATTTGTTTCATATTCCTCTTTTAACGTACCATATAGGTCTCTACCCATTGTACCGCTAATATTATGTGGTGGAAACAATTTCGTTTCAGGATGTAAGCGGTCTCCTTCTTCATGAAGATCAATCGCAAATACCGTGTATTCCCCTTGCTTGATAAATTCCTTAGTTATACCGACCAGTGTATCTTCGATTTCCTGTCCAGGCTTTCCACATGTCAATGCACCGCCGTCTGCCACGAAGTCATATGTATAATCAATATTGATTAAAGCCTTTTTACCCATTTCACTCATTCCTCCTAATAATAAATAGAGTCCATGACAATCTCTGCATTAAATCGGTAAAGTTGTGAAGGCCGAAATGAATTACGTTTAGTTTTCTTCTGTAAGCCCTTTTCATCCAATACTTTCTCCAAGAACGGGAGCTTTGGGGCTTTTGCAAAAAAAAGTGAATCTGCACTGATTTTCGCATCATCCCTAACTGTTAGTAAAACCCGTTGGAGTTCTGAAAGTGTAAATTCTTCTGGTAAAAACTTTTGAGCTATCGTTGTTTGCACCATATCTTTTTTCATTACATTTATCGCTTCATTAATAATTGTATAATGATCAAAAGCAAGTTCTAATTTTAAAGTTTCCTGTATCGTGAACAATTCCACCTCAGCTGCATCGTCATTCGCTTTTCTTTGATGAAGAAATTCTTCCTGAACAATTGCATAAAAAGCATTAGAGATAATCCATCCTCTCTGATCACGTCCCGGATGGTCATATACACCAAAATGCTTCACATGAAATCCTGTCACACCTGTTTCTTCTTTTAATTCTCGTTTGGCTGCCTCATAGGCTGTCTCGCCAGCATTCACAAAGCCACCGGGTAAAGCCCATTTATCACCTTCAACATTCGGACTTCCTTCCCTATCTATTGCAGCACGTTTGATTAATAATAGCTTTAATAACATTTCAGGCGGGGCTTTCTCGGCTGTCTTCTTGGTGGTAATCGTAAAGATCGCAATATCTGCTGTGTATCCATCTGGAGTAATATATTTCTTTTTTTCCTGCTGAACCATGGCAACTCTCACTTTCT
>NZ_JBFUIB010000292.1:0-4639 GCF_056402095.1 Peribacillus sp. P4_C12 | reverse complement strand
ATATAAGTCATTCCAGTCAGCATAGAAACCATATACTTTTCCTTTTCTCAATTCCTTCGCCTTTTTATATAAATCATCCATCGTTTCAGGAACGTTAGCCATTAATTTTTTGTTGTAAATTAAAACAGAGGATACAGCGGACTTTGGAAGTCCAAAAACCTTTCCTTGATACATTTCGGCTGGGATTGAGGATTCAATAAAGGTATTTAGTACGTCTTCATTCACCTTCAGTTCCTGAATCAGACCTTCTTCTACAATCTGCCCGACCTTTTCATGCGAAAAAGTCACTACATCTGGAGCTTTCCCGATTGGCCCATTGCGACGAAGTTGATCATACATCTCATTAGCCATTTCTATCTCTTCATATTCAACCTTGATTCCGTATTTCTTTTCAAATGCTTCAATCGCCGGCTTTAGACCATTTGCTTTACCTTTTTCCTCCCAAACGATCAATTTTTCTGGCTTCGCTTCATTCGTGTCTTCTTTTTCGATTTTTTTATTTTCTTTTACTATTTTACTTTCCAATTCTGAGCTGGATTCACAAGCACTTCCAATAACAATCAAGAACATGGACATGAATAAATGAAAAATCAACTTCTTCACTTTCATTCTCCTTTTTAAAATGTTTATTCTATCATGTCCAAAAGCACCAGATTGTTTACACTTCAGTTTGCCAGCCCATCTAATCGAATAAAGTTTTTTAATAATGAAAGCGGCACCAGATCCTTCTGTTATCATTATATGAAAGGCTTCGATTTTTACAACATTTTCCTTTATCTATTTATTTTCTTGTAGTGATGAGTACTTTTTGTTATTTTTTAATTAATAGGTGCTTTTTTCTATTAATTGGGTATATAACCATATTGGAAAAATAGCATTTAATACTACTTAAAAATGGCTAATTTTAACTACATATAGAAACCTCATAACAGCCTAAAATTCCCTGTTTTCAATATTAATTTCCTCAAATACTCTTTTAAGAATTGGAGTGGTTTTCTATGGAACGTTCATCCATCCATCATAGAGCTAATGACAATTACGCTTATACCACCAACGCTGAAACTCTTCATATCCGACTTCGTACAAAAAAACAGGATATCTCATACGCCGGACTTATTTTTGGAGACCCATATATTTCGGATAAAGGACAATGGCAGCATGAAGAAAAAGCAATGAGCATCTCCGGCAGCGATAACCATTATGATTATTGGCATATTTATGTGAAGCCTCCCTATCGAAGGATTCGGTATGGATTTAAAGTTCACTCCGGAGATGAAGAGGTCATTTACACGGAAAAGGGATTCTTTAATGAACCTCCGAATGACCCCGGGAGCTATTTCGCCATCCCCTATCTTCATCAAAATGAAGTATTTGGGGCACCAGAATGGGTCAAAGATACTATTTGGTATCAAATATTCCCCGAACGCTTTGCGAACGGAAACCCTAACAACGATCCTGAAGGTGCRAAACCTTGGGGTAGTGAAGACCCGACCGTAGATAATTTTTTTGGTGGAGACTTCGAAGGAATCATTGAACACCTTGATTATTTAGAGGAACTTGGCATTAACGGAATCTATTTTACGCCGATCTTCCTAGCATACTCTAACCATAAATACGATACGATTGATTATCGGGAAATTGATCCGCAATTCGGAACAAAGGAGACTTTGAAAACACTAATCGAGGAATGCCATAAACGGAATATCCGTGTCATGCTGGATGCCGTTTTTAACCATAGTGGATACTACTTTCCTCCTTTCCAGGATCTCCTTGAAAAAGGCGAGATCTCAGAATATAAGGATTGGTTTCATCCTCACGGCTTTCCTCTAAAAGGAGGGGAAAGACCTAATTATGAAACATTCGGTTTTTTTGAATCGATGCCAAAATTGAATACTGCGAATCCGGATGTAAAAAAATATCTGCTCGAAGTCTCAACTTATTGGATTGAGGAGTTCGATATAGACGGCTGGAGACTCGATGTAGCCAATGAAGTAGATCAACCATTCTGGCGTGAATTCCGAAAAACGGTTAAAGATATCAAACCTGATCTTTATATTCTCGGTGAAATTTGGCACGACTCCATGCCGTGGCTACGCGGCGATCAGTTTGATGCCGTCATGAATTACCCTTTTACTAACCATGTTTTCCGCCTGGTCGCTTCGCAAACCATCCATGCGCGCCAGTTTATTGAGGAAATGACAGCGGTCTATCAAAGTTATCCCACTAATGTTTTTGACGTGATGTTCAATCTTCTCGGTAGCCATGATACACCTCGGATTTTCACGGATTGTGGGGAAGACGTAGCTCGAGCTAAGCTCATCCACGCTATCTTGCTGACATTCAATGGCAGTCCCTGTATATATTACGGAGATGAAATTGGCTTAACCGGAGGCCAAGATCCAGGTTGCCGCAAATGTATGGTTTGGGAAGAAGAAAAACAGAATAGCGAGCTTCTTAATGAAATTAAAGCTTTAATTCTGTTAAGAAAAGAGGAACGATTGCTTGCAAATGATGGAAAGTTTAAATTCCTTGATACAACCGGAAACGGAAATATAGTTGCCTACCAAAAGTACAACGATGCTCGTTCTGTCGTGATACTAATTAATCCGACGGATGTCCAGCAATCATTTACGCTTCCTTTTGATTTAGAAGGCCGTTCACTTACAGATTTAAGGACAAAAGAAACAACGAAGGATAGTCAATTTGAAATAGATGGCTATCAATATAAAATTCTCGCATTTAATCATTGAGAAAAGAGAAACGGGGCAAAGAATATCATCCTGCCCCGTTTTTTCATTCAATAATCTGAATATCATATTCCTTGAACCACACATGAGTTTGCGCCAAATGGGCCAGTAACTGAGGGCCAGACATCA
Organism: Peribacillus sp. P4_C12; assembly: GCF_056402095.1. Taxonomy (NCBI): domain Bacteria; kingdom Bacillati; phylum Bacillota; class Bacilli; order Caryophanales; family Bacillaceae; genus Peribacillus; species Peribacillus sp. P4_C12. Next base: position 1,763 of record NZ_JBFUIB010000292.1, on the reverse strand, counting down.
ATTGCCCGAACCACGGTACCTTAAAGGCAGCACCTTTAGAATCTACAATATCGGTTAGCTTCTGTTTATCGAAAAACTCATGCAGGACCGAACTTTTGTCCGTTAGTAAGTCTTTCAGCCACCCTTGAACACGGTCCGTATATATCGGGTTATGGGTTTTAGGGTATGGACTTTTTTTACGGTACAAAACCTCATCCGGTAACAATCCTTCCAATGCTTTTCGCAGTATCCCCTTTTCACGGTTTCCAGCCATTTTCATTTCCCAAGGAATGTTCCATGCATATTCCACAAGGCGATGATCGGCAAACGGCACGCGAACCTCGAGGCTGGCTCCCATACTCATTCGATCCTTCCGATCAAGAAGTGTCGTCATAAACCATAATAAATTCACGTAGAAAAGCTCCCTGCGCTTTGCCGCTTCACCACTTTCTCCTTCCAATCTAGGTGTTTCAGCAACAGTTGTTAAATAGGCTTCTTGCGCATATTCTTCCAACCTTAATTTCTCACGCCAGCCCGCTTTCAATAAAGATACCCGCTCTCCGGTCGATCTCATCCATGGAAACCCAGCACGATTCAAATCGTCTTCACGATGAAACCATGGATAACCGCCGAAGATTTCATCCGCGCACTCTCCAGATAGACCCACGACAAAATCCTGCTTAATTTCCTTACAAAACCAAAGCAAAGAAGAATCGACATCCGCCATGCCGGGGAGGTCACGGACATGAACCGCTTCGGTTAGATAATCTGTTAGCTGTTCTTGAGTAATTATCGATGAATGGTGCACCGTATTAAAGGTATCCGACATCTTTTTAATCCAGTGCCCATCAGAGTTAGGCTGGAAATCATTAGCCTTAAAATATCTTTCATTATCTTCATAATCAATAGAATACGTATGAAGCGGGCCTTTCCCTTCTTTTTGATAGGCATTTGCAGCAATAGCCGTAATAGCGCTTGAGTCCAGTCCTCCTGACAAGAAGGTACATAGTGGAACATCAGATACGAGTTGTCGCGTCACTGCATCTTTAACAAGGAAGCGGACCTTCTCAGCCGTCTCATCGAGGGTATCTCGATGGTCTTCACTTTTCACATTCCAATACCTCCAAATCCGGAGCCCTTTCCTTGATAAGGTAAGCGCATGGGCAGGTCTTAACTCCTGGATATTATGAAATACACCTGATCCTGGCTTTCGGGAAGGACCAACGCCAAACACTTCAGATAAGCCTTCGCGGTCGATCTCCGTTTTGACGTCAGGATGGGCAAGGATTGCTTTTAATTCCGAACCAAAAATGAGCCCACCGTCTCTTTCGGCATAAAAGAATGGCTTTACTCCCATCCGATCTCTTCCAATGAATAATTTCTGTTCTTTTTCATCCCAAATCGCAAACGCAAAAATCCCATTAAACAAGTCGACACATTTTTCTTTCCATTCTATATAAGAAGTTAGTAAAACTTCTGTATCAGAATGACCTTTAAAGGAATATCCTTTTAATAATAGCTGTTTTCGAATGTCTTCGGTGTTATATAGCTCTCCATTATAACAAAGCGTATATCTGCCGTATTCGTGTTCTTTCGTCATCGGCTGTTTTCCGCCTTCTGCATCAACAACCGTCAACCTTTTATGACCAAAAGCAACATGGGCTTCGCTCCAAACATTTTCCTCATCCGGGCCCCGCTTTGCCAACGTTTTTGTCATATTTTCAAGTGTTTTTGTTTCTGTCCGTAAATCCTTTTGAAAATGCACCCAGCCTGTAATCCCACAC
>NZ_JBFUIB010000291.1:0-4639 GCF_056402095.1 Peribacillus sp. P4_C12 | reverse complement strand
GGACTAACGGTGCAGGGAAAAGTACGATGCTGAAAACAATTTCCGGCCTATTAAAACCGAAACAAGGAAAAATAATGTACGAAGGGCAATCTATCGGCGGAAAAGCCGCACAATCAATTGTGAAAATGGGAATCTCTCATGTTCCAGAAGGCCGCCGTGTCTTCGCGAATATGACGGTGGAAGAAAACCTTCAGCTCGGTGCCTATTTACGAAAAGATAAAGCAGGCATCAAGCAAGATATGGAGAAAGTCTATGAATTATTCCCGCGTTTGCTTGAACGACTGAAGCAGCAATCGGGAACTCTTTCCGGAGGTGAACAACAAATGCTTGCGATGGGCCGAGCCCTTATGGCAAAGCCACGCCTCCTATTATTGGACGAGCCTTCTATGGGACTTGCACCATTACTAGTAAAACAAATCTTTAATATTATAGAAGAAATCAATAAAACCGGTACAACCATCTTGCTTGTCGAACAAAATGCCAACTTGGCCCTATCTATCGCGGACAGAGCCTATGTCGTAGAAACAGGCCGAATCGTTCTATCCGGTAAATCCGAGGAACTAACCGCAAGCGAAGAAATCAAGAATGCATATTTAGGAGGACATTAAACCGCATATAGCGGTTTTTTGTTTTGCCAGAAATGAGCTATTTTAACTAGATGAAAAGGTTAGTAAATCTAAATCACTAGGTATACAATCTAATTAGGAATAATAGTAGAGTTGGTTCAAGTATCAAACCTCATCCATATCTATTCTTAATCATACTTTTGGAGTGATTTTATGCACAAATTCATTCAGTTGAGCCTTTCAGTTATATTAATACTTATGATTCTACCAAGCTATCAGACAGAAGCTGCAGAGAGTCCACAAACTGACGGTGTTCTTGTCAAATATAAAGAGACGAACAATGAGCCAATCAGAGATTTAATAGAGACGGTCGATGTTCCTAAAGGGGAAACAACCGACAATCTTATCGAGGAACTTGAAGATCAGAAGAATGTAGAATATGCAGAGCCTAACTATCTTTTTAAGAAGATGGAAAGCCCGAACGATCCAGCCTACATAGACCAGTGGCATCACAAAACACTAGGTACACAAGCTGCATGGACAAAATCCATGGGTTCAAAAGAAATGGTCGTGGCCATCATTGATGATGGAATTGATCGTAATCACGAAGATTTAAAAGGGAAAATCGACCATCCCTATGATGCGGTACGCAATCGGAAGAATATCGTACCAGTAGGGGAACATGGAACACATATTGCAGGAATCATCGCAGGTTCTGCCAACAATGACTTAGGTGGAACAGGTGTTGCACCTAACATTAAAATTATGCCGATTAACGTTTTTAAAGGCGAATATGCCGATACGGCTGATATCATCGAGGCTATTCATTATGCCGTTCAGCAAGGGGCAGACATTATTAATATGAGTCTAGGCGACACCCGTTATTCGGAAGCATTAAACAAGGCTGTCCAAGAGGCTTATAGTAAAGGCTTATTGATTGTCGCAGCTGCCGGAAATGAAGGAGATATGGGGAAGAGTGTACAGCGCGTGTATCCAGCTGCATACAGTCATGTCATTTCTGTGGCCGCTACCGATTCAAAAGATAAGCGTACTAGTTATTCCAACTATCATTCAACAGTCGATATTGCCGCCCCTGGCGACTATATTCTTTCCACTTTACCTGGTGATAGATATGGCTGGATGAGTGGAACATCAATGGCTACGCCTATGGTAGCCGGTGTAGCAGCGCTGATTTGGTCCAATGAGCCAAAACTCTCTAAATATGAGGTGGAATACCGTCTCTATGATTCAGCTATTGACCTAGGTACAAAAGGGAAAGACATATACTATGGAAATGGCCGGGTGAATGCCAAAAAAGCGCTTGAAATGAAGACGCTGACTAGGCCAACTGTGACGGCGATTTCTGATAAGGATACGTTGATCAAAGGGAAAATTCCAAGTGATTTTAAAACAGGCACCATTTCCATTTATACCAATGAAAAAACACTCGCCACAGTGAAGATTAACGGGGAAAAGACGTTTTCAGCGACAATCGCTAAACAGACAGCTGGCACGACTATCTATACTAGAGTTGTCGATAATGCGGGAAATAAAAGTGTTCCTGTTTCAGTTAAGGTAGAAGATAAAACAGCACCTACGAAACCGACTGTAAATAGTGTCGGTGACAATACGACAAAAGTAACTGGCAAAGCGGAAGCAGGCTCTACCGTTACTGTCAAAATGGGCAGCACTGCGCTTGGAAAAGCAAAGTCCAATAGCTCAGGGAAGTTCACCGTTACGATGACAAAAAAACAAAAGGCCGGTAAAGTTCTATCCGTAACAGCAACCGACAAGGCAGGAAATACGAGCTCGGTCAAACAAGTCACCGTCGCAGACAAAACAGCACCCAGTATACCGTCAGTCAATACAGTAACAACAAAAAMGACAAAAGTAACCGGCAAAGCAGAAGCCAACTCCACTGTATACGTAAAAGCATCTAAAAAAGTCATCGGCTCTGCCAAAGCAACGAGTAAAGGCACATACTCGGTCAAAATCCCTAAACAAAAAGCCGGGAAAAACCTCTATATCTATGCCAAAGATAAAGCGAAAAATGTAAGTGCGTCAAAGAAAGTTACTGTAAAAAAGTGATCAGAACATGAATATGAAAAGCCTCTGAGTGAATCTTGGAGGCTTTTTTTATGTATAGCTGATAGTTGTTTAAGTGAAGTAAACTTTGAGAGGGGTGTGGAAGTAGGGGTATAGGAACTACCTCTTCATTGCATGAAAAAAGCCGCCCAAATGGAGCGGTCTAACTTCCTTAATCTATCAGGAAGTTTGTGAATTATTTAAATCAACCAGTTTAAATTTATGGTAAGCTATTTTTCTTTGAAATTCAGAAATCTGCTACCCTAGGTCGTTAGATACCTTTGGTTAGAACTCTCATACTTTAATGTATGTTAGTGTTCGATTTTTTTGGTATCCTAGAATCTTTTATCTTCCCAAAAATTCATGACAATATGGTTTTTTGGATTGTAAACCTCTACCTTATACCCTTGTGCTCTTAGATAGTCAATAATCTCCGGAAGCTGTTGTGCGGTTCCTTTTGAATCGTGGAAAAGAATGACGATTGGACCTTTTTTTCCTTTCAAACCTGCTTTAACGTTAGACGTTATCTTGCTAGGGTTTGTTTTATTATACTTCCAATCTAGTGTATCAATATTCCAATCCCACATTTTGAACCCCTTTTTGGCTAAGGTATCTCGAAACGGTTTTGTCATATAGGGTTTGCTACCGTATGGAACTCTAGTCAGCTTACTGTCAAACTTTGAAACCTTTAACAACGTTTGTCTTGTCTTCTCCATTTCGATTGCGACATTACTTGAACTCCCTCTATATAATTTTTTTGCATCATGGGAAACACTATGTAACCCAGGATAATTTCCCTCTTTAATCATTCGATTTACGGTTTTTGGATTACGTTTAATATTTCCTTCAATCATAAAAAAGGTCGCTTTTGCTTTTTTCTTTTTTAAGATATCTAAAATTGTTGGCGTGTACTGATTCGGACCATCGTCAAACGTTAAATAGACAACCTTACTTGTTTTATTTTCTGCTGCGGATGCAGAAGAAAAACCCCCAATACTACATACAAGTACGAGTAAAAGAAATAATAGGCTAACTTTTTTTAACACTCACATCATTCCCCCTAAAAAACTCCTAGTATATTAGCCCATAATATTACTCAAGGTTGTAAGTGTGCGTCTTAAAAAATATAAAAATTATTGATCCTTTTCACCTTGTTACATACAAATGAAATTCAATATGTCTATCGTAATAAAGTCAAATAATAAAGATAAATTCTCTATGTTAATAATAAATAAGTTGCACTTTATTAAATGTAAATTTGAAACTATTTTATCTCCTCTAAATTTAATAAAATAACATTATAGTTAAATATTACCATATAGTATAATCCGATTTAGTGTTAAGAGCAAGTGGCAGAAAAATAATAGGATGGAGTTTAATAAACTTCTTGAGAATCTTCAAACTGGGGATACTTTGGTAGTTAGAAAGAATTAGCAAGGAATACGAACAATGAATTGCTACCAAAAGGATGTATAGTCTTTTTGTCATAATTATGGTGATGATAAGGAAGGGATCTCTACATTCTATAAGTAGGTTAATAATAACTGTACTGCATAGCAGAATTTGAAATCCGTGATCCAATAGTCGATGTCATCGGCTCTGCCAAAGCAACGAGTAAAGGCAAATTCTCGATCAAAATCTCTAAGCAAAAAGCCGGAAAAAACTTGTATATCTATGCCAAAGATAAAGCGAAAAATGTAAGTGCGTCAAAGAAAGTTACTGTTAAAAAGTGATCAGAACATGAATGAAAAAAGCCTCTGAGAGAATATCGGAGGCTTTTTTTTATGTAGCTGGGAGTGTTCTATTGAAGTAAACTTTGGGAACGGGATGGAAGTGGGGAAGTAGAATGAAGAAGAAGAATGATGAAGTTGTTTCTTTATTATTTGCAACCATATTAGTTGTGACGGTGTTAAGGTAAGTCGAAACATAAATAAAAAGCCTCCGAGAACTAATTCGGTAGCTTAAAAAATGTCAATACTCTTATATAC
>NZ_JBFUIB010000290.1:0-4691 GCF_056402095.1 Peribacillus sp. P4_C12 | reverse complement strand
ATTCTGCACCCGCTTTTACAGTGAATCGATTATGTGCATCAGGAATGCAGGCCATCACTTCAGCTGCACAGCAAATAGGCTCTGGTCAAGCTAATATAGTCGTTGCAGGCGGCACGGAAAATATGAGCCGTTCACCAATTTATTTAAGAAGTGCTCGTTTTGGTGGAGACCGGACTAAACTTGTAGATTCAAATACTGAAGCTGGACAGCAACCTCAAGAAATTTACGGGGAAAACTTAGGAATGGGGATCACAGCTGAAAATGTCGCAATACGATACAAGGTCTCTAGGGAAGAACAAGATGCTTTTTCTGTTGGAAGCCAACGAAGAGCGGCTAAAGCGATGGATGAAGGAAAGTTTAAGGATGAGATAGTTCCTGTCCAGGTTATTGATAGGAAGAGTACGATTACAATTGAAAAAGATGAATATCCTCGCCCTGACACCACTAGTGAAAAGCTTGCAAACTTAAAGCCGGCATTCAAAGAAAATGGAACGGTTACCGCTGGAAATGCATGTGGTCGAAATGACGGAGCTTCGGCATTGGTATTAATGAAGGCGAGTGAGGCTACACGGTTACAATTAAAACCAATTGCAAAGATTATAGACTGGGCGACTGCGGGGGTTTCTCCTGAAGTGATGGGAATCGGTCCGGTGCCAGCCGTTAGGAAACTATTGGAACGCACCGGGAAAAAAGTAGAAGAAATTGGCCTTTTCGAATTAAATGAAGCGTTTGCCTCACAGGCATTGGCAGTGATTCGGGAGCTAGGCCTTGATGAAAACAAGGTCAATGTTAATGGAGGCGCTATAGCACTCGGACATCCAGTTGGATCAACGGGTGCCCGTATCGTGACAACATTAATACATGAAATGATACGCAGGCAAGAAAGATATGGAATTGCTACCCTTTGTGTAGGCGGCGGCCAAGGAATGGCCATTTTGATCGAACGATTTAAATGGCCATTAAAGGAGTAGAAACTCATTATGTTTCTTCTCCTTTCGGTACATAAGGTAGAAGGATGTAATAACAAGGGAACTAGAGAGGAGAAGTGACATTTTGCCTGTTAAAGTGGAGGATATTCGCAACCTATTCGAAAGTAGTTCATTCTTTTCACATATAGGGTTTGAAATCGTTCGATTTGAAGAAGGGAATGTTCTTTTAAAGCTTAATATCGAAGAACATTTACTCAATGTAAATGGAACACTGCACGGAGGCATTCATGCTACCATGCTGGATACTATTCTTGGAATGGTGACTCGTACTGTGACTAAATCTAAAGTTGTGACGACAAGCTTAACTGTCCATTATCTAGCCAGTATGTCATCAGGAGAATTATTTGCGGAAGCAAAAGTCCTTCAACAAGGGTACAAAATTGCCTTTACAGAGGGAGAAATTAAAGATTCCAAAGGTAATATTATTGCAAAAGGCACTGGGATATTTAAACTAATTCGTGATAAATGAAAATGGTATGTCCGATTGTCAATGAAATTCAGGTTAAAGTGATAGTCAAGAATCACTAATAAAGGTTTAATAAAGAAGAGCCAAAGAAAGGATTGGTTCTTACATAATTTGCAGAGTTCCACTTTTATTTGTAGAAAAAGTAATAGGAGTGAGGGAATTGATTAGAACTTGGCATGAATTTTATCCGAAAGAGACTCCTTTAGAAATTGAGATCCCATTATTGTCATTATACGATTTATTAGAACATTCGGCTCAACTATACCCTACTAATAAAGCAGTTATTGATGGTGAGAAGGAACTAACTTATTTGGAATTGAAGAATGCATCAGATCGTTTTGCTGCGGATTTATACAATAGGGGGTTTCAAAAGAACAATCGTATAGCACTCATGCTACCAAATTGTCTAGAATATATTATCGCCTATTATGCAATTCATCGTTTGGGTGGTGTGGTTGTTCAGGTAAATCCCTTGTATCAGCCAAATGAATTAGACTATATTTTACGGGATTCCGAAGCCACATGGTTTATTGGGCATGATAAACAAAAGAAAAAGTTAAAGCAAATCGGTTTGACTGACGAGTTTACGATTATTTCAGCTAATAATATGTTGGAAAACAGCCTTTATTCTTGGAGTGTGACAGGAAATAAGGATCTTCCTGAAATGGATATTAATCCTAAAGAAGATCTAGCTGTTCTTCAATATACTGGAGGAACAACAGGGAAGTCTAAAGGGGTCATGCTCACACATTTTAACTTAATCTCCAATGTCCATCAAGACTTTACATTTACGGCAAATGCCCTTCAACTCAAAATCCCTGGTGAGCGTATGCTTGGATTGACACCATTATTTCATGTTTTTGGTAATGGCCGTTTGAATAGTTCAGTTTATGCTGGATCGACTTATATCACTTTAGAAAAGTTTGAATTAAACAAGGTGGTAGATTTAATTAGGAAACACCGGCCAACCATTTTCCCAGGCGTTCCGACTATGTATATCGCTTTACTAAATCATCCAGATTTGACTGCTGACGATTTAAGTTGCTTTAAATACTGTAGCTGCGGTTCAGCCCCTCTCCCGATAGAAGTCATTAATCAATTTGAAGAAAAATTGGGTATTTCGATATCTGAAGGATTCGGTATGTCGGAAACTTCACCTACCACTCATCGGAATCCTGTGATAGGTCAAAGAAAGCCAGGAAGTATTGGAATCCCGTATCCTAATACCGATGCTAAAATTGTGGATATCGAAACAGGGATAAATGAATTGCCAACTGGTCAGGCTGGTGAACTGATCATTAAAGGCCCGCAGGTGACGAAGGGTTATTGGAAAAATCTTGAGGAAACTGCAACGGCTTTGCGGGACGGTTGGTTATATACTGGGGACATCGCGAGGATGGATGAAGAAGGATATTTCTATATTGTAGGCAGAAAGAAGGATATGATTATTGCTAGCGGCTACAATATTTACCCAATTGAAGTGGAAGATATCATCTATCAGCACCCGAGCGTAGAGGAAGCATGTGTTTTTGGAATACCAGATAAATATCGAGGGGAAACAGTCAAAGCCGCTATTGTCCTAAAGAAAGGGGTGTGTGTAACGGCGCAGGAAATCATGGATTTCTGCTATAAACGTTTGGCCAGATATAAGGTACCACGTAGATTTGAGTTCAGGGAACAATTGCCGAAATCTACCGTAGGGAAAATATTGCGGCGAATATTATTGGAAGAAGAAATGGAGAAGCAAACTACAATAACTAAAGGTGAAAGGTAAGCGTACTTGTTATTAAAAAACTTTGGGACTGTAATAAGTGATTCAGAGCTTACTATTCATATAAACATCAAGAAAGAACCCTAAATAAGGGGAACTTTAAAAAGGTTAACCTTATTTAGGGTTTTCTATCGTTTTTTAATAACTACCAATCTATTTTCCTTTTAGAGAAATCGTAAACGAAGTCCCCTTAACTAATAATTCATGAGAAACACCATCTGCTATATCATCTGTAGTAAATGAAAAGGAAGTGAGCTCATCAATGTTTTCTTCTGAATCAATTAATAAACTAATAATGCCTTTTCTTGTTTCCCCTGGTTGGTAATCTGAGCGACTGACTTTTTTTGTTCCAATTAAAGTATCCCCGGAGTGGATGAAATTTTTTAACGGCACATTATATGTAAGTTCATTATTAAATGTAACATTTTCCATGCTGAAAAATTGGAGCTCTTTGGAGTCTTTATTTTTCACAGAATACGTTATTTCAAGATAAGAAACCTCTTCGCCTATATCCGTTTTAGACCACGCAGCCTGTTGTTCGATTTCCTCCATGCTTAAATTTTCTTTATAGTAAATTGAATAAGCTTCTTCAAAACTTAATCCCGTATAGGACTTGAGCTCTTCCTTTGCCTCTTCTTCGAGGGAAGATAATTGAATCATGCGGATATCCTTGATTGTGATGACCATAGGTGCTAATTCAAACGACTCATTTATTGACTTTGACTCTAGTAAAGTGAAAGTTCCCCAATTTTTTTGATGGACCTTATCGCCAACTTTATCGAGATGGCTCCCACCATATTCCTGCACCTCAGGAATATTGACTTCCTTAGCTTCTATATTTTTCTGTTTTTCCGATTTATTTTGGTTGTCGAAATAATAGAAGGTTAATACACTTACTAAAATAAGTATAAATCCTGCAATTGTTGATATGACCCATCTTTTATGGATATCTCATCCCTCCTTGTCTTAAACCATTGATGTAACAAACTATAATATATCATTTTTTCGCCAATGGTGGGATGAAGCACCTGAAAGTGACAGGTTAGTTYAATATGAGTTTATATTATGTGTTAAAATTTGGATATGGGAGAGTTAGAGGTATTTGACTTTTTAAGACTTGTTTTTATTATTAGTTTATTTATTATATTGACTATTCTATTTGCTAAAAGAAATCGAACAAAAGACCATTAAATGGCGTAAACCTCAGATGGTAAATAACAAATTAAGGGGATTTATCAAATTCATAATGTAATAATTATCCAATAATTATCACATCCGATTAGCTAAATACAATGATTTAATGGTGTGGCAACAAAAAGCCTTGACCATTATTTGAGTTGGTTTCAATTCCTCGATAATATGAAACATAGAAGTGATAATGCTTCTATAAGTAAAATGATGTTGCAAAGTTATTTATTTCCAATATGAAACTTATTACTCTTTAAGTAGGTATCAATATTAGAAG
>NZ_JBFUIB010000289.1:0-4733 GCF_056402095.1 Peribacillus sp. P4_C12 | reverse complement strand
GGAAAAAAGGTGATGAAGCCAGGACCGGAACGAGTCGTAGTGTTTCAAGAGGCAGGGTTATTTCCTTGGTTAACGGTACTTGAAAATGTTACATACGGATTGAAGTTAAAGAAAATGCCCAAAGAAGAGGCGAAATCGAAGGCATTAGACATTTTAAAAATGGTTCACCTCAGTCGCTATGTGGATTCCTATCCACATCAGCTCTCAGGGGGCATGAAACAGAGGGTAGCCATTGCAAGAGCGCTGGTTATGGAACCGGATATTCTGTTGATGGATGAGCCATTTTCTGCGCTTGATGAGCAAACGAGGATGGTCTTGCATAAAGAGCTGCTCGAAATCTGGAGAAAAACAAAAGTGACAATCTTTTTTGTTACCCATAATATTCGTGAGGCTGTTCAGCTTTCTGAAAAAATTATCGTCTTTGCAACCCGTCCCGGGAAAATTAAAGAGACGATTTCCGTCCCATCCATGAAAGATGGAGTTATGCCAGATAGTGTAACTTTGAACACTGAACAAAGGGTTCTATCGATCTTGCAGGAGGAAATTGAAAAAGTGTTGAAGGAGGAAATGGGGAATGATTACAGCTTTAAGACGAATCATATTCATCGCGATGATAGCGGGGATATGGGAAGTCACATCTAGACTTTCCAGTCTTCCAGATTTCATGTTTCCGAGCCTGACTCAAGTGTTGGAAACTCTGTTTAATGGACTAGTAAGCGGACAAATAACCGATGCTATCGGAAAAAGCCTTGGCCGTATCCTGATCGGCTTTACGATTGCCATTATAATAGGTCTAATATTAGGATATTTCATTTGGCGCTTTAAACTGGTTGAAGATACGCTTGGATTCGTCGTGACGGCTTTACAGTCCATACCGAGTATCGTTTGGTTCCCTTTAGCAATAATTTGGTTTGGATTGAATGATTTTTCGATTCTCTTTATCGTCACTATCGGCGCAACTTGGACGATGACCGTTAATGCAACCAGTGGATTCCGGAATGTGCCCCAGCTGTATCAACGGGTTGCCAAAACATATGGATCGACCGGATTTCATTTTCTACGTACCGTGATTTTACCAGCATCTGTTCCACAAATAATATCCGGGCTGCGAATTGCATGGGCATTTTCTTGGCGTGCATTGATGGCAGGTGAATTACTTGGCGGAGGCGGCGGTCTTGGACAATTGCTAGAAATGGGTAGATCGCTCGGACAAATGGATTTGGTCATCTCCGTAATGATCATTATCGCAATTATCGGAACAATCGTGGATAATGTTGTCTTCTCACGTCTAGAACGAAATGTTCAACTGAAATGGGGAGTAAATCAACGGTAGTTTAATAAGATTATAGTTTAAAAGGAGAGGGAAATATGCTGAGAAAATCATTTTTTGCCCTTATTATGTCTGTATTGTTAATCGGAATAGTAAGCGGATGCACACAATCCACAAGTAAAGAAGAGGGAAAAGGCACTGGGAAACAAACTGTGAAAATTGGATATTTTCCTAACTTAACTCACAGTGCAACGATCATTGCACTTGAAAAAGGCTTTTTTGAAGAAGAGTTCGGTGAAGATGTTAAGATTGAAACCAAAACAGTGGCTAATGGTGGTCTATTTATGGAAGCAATGGCTACAAACGCTATTGATGTCGGAACAGTTGGGCCTGGTCCATTACTCAACTTTTACGTTAAAAACCCGGAATACCACCTGATTTCTGGAGCTGTTAATGGCGGGGCCGTTCTTGTGTCTAGTGAGGGCAGCAAGGTAACGGATTTAAAAGATTTAGACGGTAAAAAAGTAGCGATTCCTGTTATAGGGAGCACACAGGATGTCATGCTTAGAAAAGCGCTTCAAGACGTTGACTTAAAACCGACTACTAACGGAGGAACAGTTGAGTTATATGCGGCAGCACCCGCTGACACAACAGCACTTTTTGTCCAAAAATCAGTCGATGCTGCAGCTACCCAGGAACCATGGGGATATGTATTGGAAAACCAGGCAAAGGGAAAGTTAGTGCTTGACTGGGATCAGTTTGCATGGGGAAAAGATTCACCAAACACGGTAGTGGCTGCAAGTCAGAAGTTCTTGGATAAAAAGGGGCTCGCCGCATCTTATTTGAAAGCTCACAAAAAAGCAGTGGATTTTATCCAAAACAATCCTGAAGAAAGCCAAGAATTAGTTATTAAGCATTTAAAGAAACTAACTGGAAAAGAATTAAGCAAAGAAGAAGTTACCTCTGCGTTTTCACGCTTAGAAGTAACAACGGAAGTTAATGAACAAGTTATTCAGGAAATGGCTGATATAAGCAAAGAAGCGGGATATGTTCCTAGCAGTGATATTAAGGGTATGATTGACTTATCTATTCTTAAAGAAGTATCCAAGTAATAAATGTAAAAAAACGCCTCAGCCGATTTTTGGCCTTGGGCGTTTTTTTTGTGCGCCTTAATAGATTTGAGAAATATTGAATGTTAAATTCGGTTTACATAGTAATGCGAAAATGTTTTTGCAAATCATATGAAAGTAATAAATGAATTCGAATATCAAGCGGAGAGGTTTGTAATGAGTCAAAAGAGTAGTCAAACAACCATTGCTTTGAATTTCCCAATAACTTCTTATGATAAATCTGAAAATTTTAACATTCTTAGTGGATGAACTGGGTAAAGTGGAGCTGAAGGCAGTTAAAAGATAAATGGTAGAGAGAGCTTCATGCCTTAGACTGATATAGTTTGAGGCTTTTTACTTTACCTAGGAGCAGGCAATTTTTCTCTAGAGCTTACTTTGGGCAAACTTGATTTAAGGCCTCAATAATATGATCTACTTCTTCCCACGAATGGATGGTTGCACCGGCAGCAAATGAATGCCCTCCTCCATTGAATTGCCGGGCAATTGAAGAGATAGGGATATTTCTTGAACGAATTCTGACACGGATTTCCGTCGGATATTCGATAAAGAACACCCAGATTTTGTTTCCTTTAATAGAAGAAAGGGTGTTAACTAAGTTTGAAGCTTCTACTCGGTCTACACCATACTTATTTAACAGTTCCTTTGTCATAATAAAGTAAGCTACCCCTTTATCGGTTACTTTGAAGCTCATAAGAATATCTTTTTGAAGCCTTGAAGAATTTTTAGTCTTTGTATTAAGAAGGTTATGGATTCTTTCTGGCTGAAAATTATAAGTTCGTAAGAGCGAAACCGTTTTTAAGGTCCTAGGAGAAGTATTTCCATTCAAGAAACGCCCTGTATCACTAATTATCCCTGCATAAAATGCTTTAGCTGCTTCTTTGTTTATTTTAAAATCCTCTTGAAAATTCAAAAATAAGTCAACAAGCATTTCACTTGCAGAGCTATAAGAAGGGTCAACCCAAGAAAGGTCACCGAATTGTTCATATTCGGGGTGGTGGTCAATTTTAATCAACATGTCCCCATGTGTATATCGGGAATCACTAATGCGTGAAGTGCTAGAAGTATCACAAACGATCACTAATGCACCCTTGTAAGTTTTATCAGGGATAACTTCCATTTTACTAATAAACAACAGGCTATCTACTTCTTCTCCTACCACATAAACCTCCTTGGAGGGATAGGAATGTTTAATTAGTTGTTGTAGCCCGACTTGTGATCCTATAGCATCCGGGTCCGGATTAATATGACGGTGAATGATAATAGTAGAATATTTCCTGATGGCTTTGACTATTTCGTTTTTTATATTTTCCATTTTGCCATCTCCCTTTGAATCTATAATTACCTCGTAGATCAATATTAGATTAAAAAAATTTAATATAGAAAAGAAAGCATGAACTAATGAATTTTATTTACATATAAAATTAGGTACTCTAATCATCACATGTCACAAGTGTAAAGGCAATTCCAAACACCATAAAATGAGTATAGAGAGATTTCAGAGTGTGTTAGGAATATCAATATTTCAAATTCATAATTAAATAGTTTAGAGAGGGGGACAATTAAATTAGCTATTATTAAGTAATAAACAAAATTATTGCAAAATTCAATTAATAGATTTATACTTAATCTACCAAACCGATGACGGCAAGTTACCTTGCTGCAAAGCCGGCTTGGTTTAAACTTAGAATTTATAAAATTGACTTTGTTCACTTGATCTTCCTTTGCCGGAAGACAAGCCATGGATAAGAGTCAGTGAAACGTTCAATGTAATAACATTGTTGGTTTTGCTGGCTCTTTTTGTGTATCCCGACAGTTAGAAAGGGGTGATAAAATGAATGGAGCTTTGGATGGAGTCCGGATTATCGATGTATCCCGTGTTTTGGCGGGGCCGTTTTGTTCAATGATTCTCGGAGATTTGGGAGCGGATGTAATTAAAATTGAGCATCATGAATCAGGTGACGAAACGAGAGGCTGGGGTCCACCGTTTGCCCAAGGAGAAAGCGCTTACTATTTATGCGCCAATCGAAATAAGCAAAGCATGACTTTGAATTTAAAGTCTGAAAAAGGGAAAGAGATTTTCCGTAAGCTGGTGTCTTCGGGGGATATAGTGGTTCAAAACTTTAAGACAGGTACCTTGGAAAAAATGGGGATAGGTTATGAGGAATTAAAGGAATTCAACCCCCAATTGATTATGGCCTCGATCACAGGATTTGGTTTAACCGGCCCTTATAAAGATTTACCTGGCTATGATTATATCATTCAAGCGATGAGTGGTTTGATGAGCATCACGGGAGAAACGGATGGGCGCCGACTTTCATGGGACTCCCATCCGT
>NZ_JBFUIB010000288.1:0-4754 GCF_056402095.1 Peribacillus sp. P4_C12 | reverse complement strand
ATAGAGGTTAATAGATCATCCATCTATAGTACTATAGTACACCATTAACATAACCATTAAAGTAACTATTATCTGTTGCTAAAGCCGGAAGTGTAGTAGCATCTGCTCCTGTGTCAGTCCAGAAGTCTTCAACTGCAATTGTTAAATTCCTGCACCTGTAACAGTGGCAGTAACTTCATTGAAGAACCTTACAACAGATGGAAACAAGGCAACTTGTGCAATAGGAAGTGAAAGCCTCTGACGGGATTCGAACCCGCACTCCTTTCGTAAGCATAGGATAGGGGAGAACACGCTTCCCTACGGATTTTCACCGGCAGGAATTGCACCTGCCGCAGCTTATTTGCTTTTCGGTGCTTCTGAAACCCTTACCTTGCGACCCGGTGGCTACAATGTTTTCCGGCGCTCTTCCCTTCTAGAGCTACAGAGGCGAAATATAATACTCTAATTATACGAATCTTATAAGTGGTTGTGAACGATAGTATAACCGAAATTAAAAGAATGAAAAACCTGACTTGATAAATATTAGAATCCTACGATAAAAAAGGGTTCTTCTTATTGTGCGGTAGATTTTGTGGGATTGCTGCAAAAATTAATAAAGGTCCAACCTGGTTGATAGATGAAAATGACCAGGGCTTCCTTGATAGAGAAATAAATTAAATGACAAAACATCTAAAAGAGGGTGAACCTTCGCCCATCTTAAATTGCTCACGATTGGAATTATCAATCGTATATTTTTATTGCTTGAACTACTTTTCCTAATATTCGAACCCGATCTTTTTTGATATTATAAGTTTTTTCTTCATAAAATGGATCTGTGCTGGATGGAATCAGTGTGATGTTTTCTTCGAAAATGTTCACTTTTTTGACTGTAGCATCATGACCATTTACTAAGACCACACCAATTTTACCCCTTTCAACATAGGTTGTTTTTTCAACTAGGATAAGTGAGCCGTCGCTGAATTCTTTATTCATGCTGTTGCCATTTACCTTAAGGTAAAAATATTCTTTGTTTGTATCTAGCATAGAATTTAAAGTAGGCATATAGGCTTCAATATACTCTCGGGCAAAATTCGGTTCACCAGCAGGGATATTTCCGTAAACACCAATAAATCTGACGTTCTTCTCGTTTAAATATTCCATTGAAGGATCATCTTCAACTGTAGGTGATCCTTCAATGAGATGTGAAAGCGGTATATCAAAGCACGTAGACATCAGGCTTAATTTATCCATTAAAGGTTTGTTTCGCCCCGATTCCCAGGCTGATACTGCTGTAGGAGCAACTTTTAATATTTTTGCTAAATCTTCTTGGGTCATTCTTCGTTCTTTTCTTAACTTTTTAATTCGTTCTCCAATGTGCATATTTCTTCACCTCTATCTTGAATATACACTATGAGTGAATATGAGTAAACTTAAAGTGTGTGAATTTTACAACAATATGTTGTTAACTATACTTCAAGTGTGATATTATTTTTTTAGACAGGAGGTGACAAGATGTGACAAATATAAAGTTTACAATCAAACAGGCGAGAAAGTATAAAGGTTTAACACAAGAAGAAATGGCAAAAGTGCTAGGAATGGCCAAGAGAACCTATATTGATTACGAGCAATATAAAATTCCTTTACGTATTGATAAGGCTTTTTTGTTTGCAGAGTGCGTTGGTTTTTCGATTGACGATATCATTTTTTTTGACCCTGACATACACTTTAAGTGTAGTTAAGGGGCAAGTTTACCATCTGACTTAACAACAAGTGATTGAGCAACCCTTTTTGAATGGGGTAATAAAACCACTCAATTATATGGGAACAAAGGCGAACGTTTTAGGATATAAAAGAACATTGCTTTAAACATCTTTGGGTGAAGGGATTATCTAACAGTTCGGAAAATAAAACACTTGTATAACAATATGGCTGATGGTCGTATTAAAGGAATTAAGTCATATGAGTGATGTTATCTTTTGGTTAATGACTGAAGAAGCCGGATTTATTATATTGAAAATCATCCGAAAGTGCCACTGGAAAACCAGACTAAAAATAGAGTTTTCTCAAAAATCCATACTTATGATGATTTGAGAAAACAATTGGGAAGGTGGATAAAGTGGAAAGAGAAATTAAATCATTTGAGGTAGTTTCAGGAGCAGTTGTTAATACCATTTCGATTGGTAGAGAATTTGGTGGAGAAATTGTTGAGGACATTATCTTACACGATGGAGTATTCAAATTGTTTAATCGCAAGGACGAGCTTATCACAGAAATTAATTTACCTGTTGTTGGTGTGAAATACGAGTATAAAGGAGGCGAGTTAAGTGCCTAAAGAAATCAAACATCCGAAAATTTCTCAGACTCTAAAGTTAGGTTTTCTTAGCTTTAAAGCGCAACCAGAACATGCAGGCATTGATTATTATGGCCATGGAATTTTATTGGGTGATTCAATTGTAATGGATCCATCCACAGGTGAAGTTGTGTTGAAAGTAAACCTAGATAGTTACCTTAGTGAAGTTTACGGTTTTTTATTTAAAACTGCTGATTAAAAAAGGACTCTTGGATCAAATCCAGAAAGACAATCTATTTGTTTTTGGAAGGCAACATGAGTTATTGAAAAGAAAGGATTTAATTACAATCTATGAAATGAATTATATAGTACACTAAGACTAGGAGCAATTGGACAGTGGCGCATTCGAAGAAATTGCAAATAAGATTAATAAAAATATTTGAGCCCTCTTTCCTTTGTAGGAGATAGGGCTTGTTCCTTATAGAAAGGCAAATCATCCTGAATTTCATGTCTAATCATCGATAATAATACCCTAATTTCAATTTAATAATCTTCTCTAAGAAAGTGACTTTAATCTTTTGGATACATTCGGATGTGCAATTGTAACTGTCCAGCGGAGATATTTACCTAATATAGTAACAATTAAAGAAGGTAATATGTATATAAAACGTATAAAATGTTAAACCCTCTAGCGCAGGTTCTTTGCTTATTGTCCTATCTRCTTCTGTTCAATAGTTGTGTGCTATATTTGAAGTGAAGAATTTGAAATGCTGTCACCCTATCCTTTGTATGGAAATTAATTCGACAAAACATAGAAAACTTCTATACTATCGGGAATTCACTACTCCTAAGCAAAAGAAAAGTTGAAGTTGTGAAAAAAAAAGCCTTTGGGGAAAATACAAAACAAATGGCTTTTTTTATGAAGAAATCTTATTCTGAAAATAGGCAAATATACGATCTAACTAGAAGAACAAAATAAGAATCAGTATAGGTCAATCTAATTAATGTTGGCTTTTTTGTTCGATAATGGGATGATGCCACAAAGAAAGTTAGTAAGCTGATAATGCAGTGATTTAAGAATAATCTAATTAATAATTTAAAGTAATATATTCTATTAGAGGTGTTGGATTATGAGGTCGTTCAAATATACAGTTTGTTTTATTAAGCAAGGGAGTAAATTGCTCATGCTTAATAGAGAAAAAGCGCCAATTATGGGAGTTTGGAACGGTGTGGGAGGAAAAATTGAAAGAGGAGAATCACCAGAGGAAGCTGCTCTGCGTGAAGTAGAGGAAGAAACTGGTATACACTTAGAAGATTTTTTCTCACAAGGTACAATAACATGGGAAACTTCAGAGGGTGTAATCGATGGGCTTCATGTTTTTTTAGGTGAGTTAGATAGCAGTCATGTCTATGAGACACCAAAGAAAATGCGAGAAGGTATTTTAGATTGGAAGTCAATTGACTGGATACTCGACTCTCAAAACCTTGGTATTCCAGAGAAAATACCTCACTACCTGCCAGTATTATTGGAAAAGGAAGGGGTTCATATCTTCACCTATATGGATGGTAAGATGATACATGATGCTAATTAGATATCATTAAACTAGAGCTTTGATAAGTTTAATATGAAAAATGATAAGGTCAGCATAAACATTATTGACTTTCCTATTATGGGGTTGTATTGATTGAGTCGACATTTTATAATGTTGGCTTTTTGTTTTCTCATCCTAATGCCGATAAAAATGTTGTAACCCTTTTTTTGAACCAAAAATTGGCCGAAGTGCACCTGCTACAGATTTTACGAGATTTTATTTATGAGAGTTCCTCTTAAATGAGATGGACCTATGTTTATTAATAAGATATAGATATACTAGTCATACTTTATCTCTACCTTGTTGAAATATCTCTAGTTTTTTTCACTCATTTTTAGAAAGATTGCAGGTAATAGATTGCTAAAGCACAAATATACACTTAATAAAGACTTGTAAAATGGTAAAAGGAGGTTTTGGATATTCGGAAAATTCAAAAAGAGGTTTAGGAGGAGATAATAATTGAAAAGAAATTTAATTAAATATATCGTTTTTCTAGTCCTCATTTCAACAATATTAGTTATGGTTAAGCCAGACATTACCTCGGCAGGAAAATTAAAGCCGCCATCTGAAACTTTCACACCAGGGGATTGGTTTCTAGGAGATATCCCGCCTAATCTAGATGTAAATAAACCACCAATCGTATTTGTTCAAGGGAAAAATGGTAGTTCAACTAGCTGGTACGGAGAAACGGAATATCATGGTGTCAATGATATGTATACAAAAGCATATGAAGCGGGTTACCAAACTGTTTTTGTTCAGCTCTATGATGCGGCCGGAAATGGTTCAGTAAGCCAATATACTAATGGTAGGCTATTAGCATCACAACTTGCTGAAATCAGTAACCATTTTGGGGGAAAAAAAGTTAATATTATAGCTCATAGTAAGGGAGGGCC
>NZ_JBFUIB010000287.1:0-4757 GCF_056402095.1 Peribacillus sp. P4_C12 | reverse complement strand
GGAGGAATGTCCTCGTTTATTTAGCATCAACACCGCCTGTTGCCCCTTTTCAAGCCGGTCTTTCAACTTCGTAAAGAGCAGCTCTGAAAACATCGATCGATTTCCCGTCCTTAATTCTTCCCTCATATCAACAATATCCACTGCCGGCAACGCATTTTTATTCATCCGCTGACTAAGAGTCAATAACTGATAGACGTTTTTCTTGGCACGTGCAAAGGATTCAAGAGTCGGAGTGGCGCTACCGAGAATGACCGGACATGAATATGATTTCGCTCTTTGAATGGCAACGTCCCTTGCATGATAGCGGGGCGTTTCTTCTTGCTTATAACTGGATTCATGCTCCTCATCAATGATGACTAGGCCCAGGTTTTCAAAAGGTGCAAATACGGCTGAACGGGCCCCTACCACTACTTTTACTTCTTTTCGATGGATTTTCCGCCATTCATCATATTTTTCGCCCACAGACAAACCACTATGCATGACCGCTACCTGCTCACCAAAGCGCTCCTTAAACCTTTTCACCGTTTGTGGCGTCAAGGAGATTTCGGGAACCAGCATAATGGCTTCCTTACCTTTATCCATGACAGAGGCAATCGCCTGCAAATACACTTCAGTCTTCCCGCTTCCTGTTACACCATATAAAAGGAAAACTTCATGTTCGTCATGTTTTATTTTCTCCTGAATGGGCTTCAAGGCAGCTGCTTGTTCATCCGTTAAAGTAAAGGGATTGGATTTTTCAAACACACGATTTTCATAGGGGTCGCGGTATATTTCCTGATCCAGTTCCACTAAAGCCCCTTTTGATACAAGGGACTTTACCGTGCCGCTTGAGGCATTAACCATTTCAAGTAGTTCCTTAAGCGAGACTGGTTCTGGATGTTCAATAAAGTATTGAAGAAGTTCTTGTTGTTTTTTTGCATTACCGGAAAGTGTAGAAGCCATTTCTTTCAATTCCTCTGGGGAAAGTAACGGTTTAATGATACGGACCGTCTTCTTATTAAGGCGGTTTTTCACATAATACATTAGCTCTAAATTGCCGTTTTGTACTTCTTTTTGAAAAAGGGAGGCATGCTCACCTTCAATCACATCTTTCCAGGATAATGAATCATGTTTTCCGAAAAGCTTTTGAATGAGAGGTGGAAGTTGCTCCTTTTTATCTTCAATGATATTGATCACTTTTTCATATTTTGCTTTCATTGCAGCAGGAAGCATTGCCTGAAGCGCTGAAATTTTAAAACACATGGCCTCTTTGGTCAACCAGTCACCCAACTTAAGCAATTCATCATTTAGAATTGGCTCCAAATCCATTGGTTCTTTGATATTGCGTAATTTCGCAAAATCACTTTTGGATTTTAATCCGGTCACGAAGCCCTGTACCATTCTCGGGCCAAATGGGACAATGACGCGCATTCCAGGCTTGATGACTTGTTTCCATTTTTCAGGGATGCGATAGTCAAATTCTCGATCTGTTTGTTTTGCAGGTACATCCACAATAACGGATGCAATATCCATAAGACATCATTCCTTTTGCATGCGAGATACTTCTGACAGAATGCTTTTGGCTATATCCGCTTTACTCATTTTAGGAAGGTCGGTAGCACGTCCATCTTTATTGAAAATCGTCACAATATTTGTGTCCGTGCCAAAGCCTGCCCCGGCAACGGTAACATTATTGGCAACAATCATATCTGCTTTCTTTTTCGCTAATTTCCCTCTTGCATACTCTTCAACATTATTCGTTTCCGCTGCAAACCCTACCAATATCTGATGGGTTTTATTCTCACCTAGTTCCTTAAGGATATCCTTTGTCCGTTCAAATTCAATCACATTTTCACCCGGCTGCTTTTTCATTTTCTGAGCATGATAAAATTTCGGTTTATAGTCTGCCACTGCGGCCGTCATGATCACGACATCACTAGTATCATATTGTTCAAAAACCGCATCATACATATCTGCTGCTGATTCCACATGGATGACCTTGACCTTTGAAGGAGGTGTCAAGCTTACGGGGCCGGTAATCAATGTCACCTCAGCCCCCTGCTCAGCTGCCTGCTCAGCAAGGGCATAGCCCATTTTCCCGCTGGAATGATTCGTCACATAACGAACCGGATCGATTGCTTCACGAGTCGGTCCAGCAGTTATCAAATATTTCTTTCCTTTAAGGGGTTGTAATTTTCTTTCACCGAAATATAGATTGAGGTGTTTTACAATCGTTTCCGGTTCCTCCAATCTACCCTTTCCAACATATCCGCAAGCCAAATAACCTTCACCTGGTTCAATGAATTGATACCCGAACGTACGAAGTGTCTCTATATTTTTTTGGACCGCTGGGTGTGCGTACATATGGACATTCATTGCGGGTGCCACCCAAACAGGAGCCTCCGTGGCTAAAATTGTCGTCGTGACCATATCATCTGCGATTCCATTGGCTATCTTGCCAATAACATTTGCCGTAGCTGGAGCCACAAGGATGATATCTGCCCAATCAGCCAGGTCAATGTGGGCAATAACTGAAGAATCTTTTTCATCAAATGTATCAGTATAAACATCATGTCTCGAAAGTGCTTGAAAGGTAAGCGGCGTCACAAATTGACGTGCCGAATCACTCATGATTACTTTAACTTGGGCACCTGCCTGTGTGAGTTTACTGGTCAGGGCAGCAGCCTTATATACAGCAATTCCGCCGGTGACACAAAGAAGAACTTTTTTATCGATAAGCATGCAAATTTCCCCTAACTATATATTCTATTTTTCTTAATTATGAAGGATTACAGAAGAAATTTCATTTGATATGCGCAGCAACATATGGATTTTTGCATTATTGTGATGTCTATGCCTGCTTTTTCAATGCTTTCCGTCTGCTTAAGGAGCATTTCTAAAAATCAAAAAAAACAGGCCTGACACCTTGGCCGCAGGAAGGAAGCAACTTTCAAATGTAACGCATCCTGTTTGCTTTAGGGTGTCAGGCCCGATAGGTCAAGCTTATGTGTTCGCTTAGTTTTCCTCGTAAGAATTATCGTAAGTCAATTTACCAGTATGAATTTCTTCAAGGGCACGACCAACAGATTTATGAGAAACTGGTTTATTAATGAGGCAATTATCTTTAATTTGCATTTCTCTGGCACGTTTAGCTGCCACTGATACAAGTGAGTATTTTGAATCGATTTTTAATAATAGGGAATCAATTGATGGATATAACATAGTTTATTCCGCCTCCAACATTTTTTTATATAAAACAGCAACTCTTTCCCGACGGCAATGCTCGGCAATTACAATTGCATTAATTCTAGCACAAGCAGCATCCACATGATCATTTTCAACGACATAATCATACAGATCCATAAGTTCTATTTCTTCTTTAGCTACTTTCATCCGCCCTTTAATCGCTTCCTCTGTCTCGGTACCGCGTGTTACAATTCGGCTTTCGAGTTCAGTCAAGCTTGGGGGTGCAAGAAAAATGAAAAGCCCTTCAGGAAATTTCTCCCTGACCTGTTTGGCTCCTTGAACTTCGATTTCCAGAAAAACATCTTTTCCAGAGTCGATTGTTTCACGAACATAATCCACAGGTGTTCCATAATAATTGCCGACGAACTCAGCATATTCAAGCAGTTTACCTTCTTCAATTAACGCTTCGAATTCCTCACGTTTTTTAAAGAAATAGTCTACTCCGTCCACTTCACCATGGCGTGGCAGTCGTGTCGTCATCGAAATTGAATATTCAAATGCCGTACCAGGCTGAGAAAAGATCGCCTTCCTTACTGTTCCTTTACCAACACCGGATGGACCGGACAAAACGATTAATAAACCTTTTTCTCTCATATTCTTTTAGTTACCCCTCTTCTACGCTGTCATCTCTATCTTGAAGCCTTGCTGCAACCGTTTCTGGTTGAACCGCTGATAAGATAACATGGTCGCTGTCTGTAATAATAACGGCCCTTGTTCTTCTACCGTATGTAGCATCTATTAAGGATCCGCGATCTCGAGCATCCTGGATAATCCTTTTAATCGGAGCTGATTCAGGACTCACGATGGATACGATCCGGTTTGCGGAAACGATATTCCCAAATCCAATATTAATGAGCTTTATTGACATTTTTGTCCCCCATTCATATTCTATTGTCACCTTGATAGGTTCATCATAAACCGACTACTCGATATTTTGAACCTGTTCCTTTAATTTTTCAAGCAGACTTTTCATTTCAACCACTTCTTTAGTAATGGTCGAATCATTTGCCTTTGATCCAATTGTATTGACTTCTCGATTCATCTCCTGAACAAGGAAGTCAAGTTTTCTACCGATTGGTTCACCATGTGTAAGCGTTTCTGAAAATTGCTGTACATGACTTTCAAGTCTCGTCAGCTCTTCATTTATATCACATTTATCAGCAAAAATGGCCGCTTCTGTCACAATACGGCTATCCTCAATCAATCCTTCTGTCAACTCAGCTAGCTTGATTGCCAACCGTGCTTTATATTTCTCGACAACTGAAGGCGCATAGTTTTTAACTCCCACTACAATCTCACCAAACTTTTTCAGCTGATGTTGCAGATCCTGGGCCAGCTCCTGACCTTCCTGAGTCCGCATTTTTTTCAAGTTTTCCAATGCCCCCGAAACAGCCTCCATAAGCAAGGCTTCCAAATCAGTGGGAACAATCGGTACTTCTTCCGTCACGAAAATTGATTCAAGTTGTAGCATATCCTGTAATGTAACGGAACTTTCCAGGTTGTATTTCCCTTTAACCTTATCCATCAAACTC
>NZ_JBFUIB010000286.1:0-4786 GCF_056402095.1 Peribacillus sp. P4_C12 | reverse complement strand
GTATATCCTTAATACTAAAAATGAAGCAATAAAAAGTAGGTTATTAATGGGAAGCTATTAGGTGCTTCAGGCCTGTCTAACCCGATGAAATATTATGCAGGGCTTGAAAACTTAAGTGCAGAACCGACGGAGGGCGGCTATATTCTTAAAGGTGTCCTAGCGTCTGTTTCAAACCTTGGTGAAAATCATTGGTTCGGATTAATAGCTGGTATCAACGAAAATAAACGTAATATGGGTGTTATCTGAAGATGCTGATACGTTTGTGGAGCATATTCGTCCGGCATTCATCGCTCACCAAATTCCTCTCGGTCTGGGTGTTACCCAGGTGCTAATATCCGCCTTAAAGCGGAATACTTAACAATTAAAGCCGTTCAATCAAGTATGATGCATAACGGGAGTGCCGGTTATTTAAAAGATAGTGCTCCATCACCCGCCTCCGAGAGCATATTTCTTCGC
The DNA here is from genome assembly GCF_056402095.1 of Peribacillus sp. P4_C12. NCBI lineage: Bacteria > Bacillati > Bacillota > Bacilli > Caryophanales > Bacillaceae > Peribacillus > Peribacillus sp. P4_C12. Next base: position 4,330 of record NZ_JBFUIB010000286.1, on the reverse strand, counting down.
TAACTTGACACCTACAGTGAAACATTTGGAAAAAGACCTAAATGGATAACGAAATCCCCTTGAGTATAGCCTAATACTCAAGTGCAGAGATATAATGCGTACCCCAAAAAATATAAAAAGATTAGTACGGACTATTTTGAATCCAGCATTTGGTCATTCTGGGGCATTAGGAAAAGTATGTAAACAAAAGCGATGTCGGCCCATTAAGGCGGCACCGCTTTTGTTATGGAACGAATATATAAGCAGAACCCTTTACATATCGTGACTGCTATTATGTTTCTGACGGGAGTGCTGTCTATTTTTCACCTTATGAGAACCGCTTAGCGGGGCAGGTTGACCTGGGTTATTCCCTTTAGGTGCATTTTTCCGAATATCTTTACCATCATTTTTGTTCATGTGCGATCCCTCCTACACCTTAAGATAATCAATCGGTGAAAAATTATTCATATACATATATTTGTATACCTCGTACATGCTATGGATGGATACTAATTAAGGAGATGAATCTAATGCAGGATAAACAAGATAAGCGGAGGACTTTTCAAGAAGCTCAGCAAAGCCATCAACAAGTAACTGATATGTACTCAGCCATTGAAAAAACGGCGCCGAATTACGGAACAGAATTGAAACATGTGAAGCAGGAAGTAAATGAGGCCATTCAGCAAATACAATCAGCTTTAGTCACCGCTTCTGAGCATCAGCGAGAACAATTAAAACAATTTGAACAGGATATTCAGGCAATTGTAAATGAAGTCAATTCAGACGATTATTGATTTCTATACCTGAAGGCACTAGTAGAAGAGCTTTTTCCCTGTTTTTAGAATAGAATAGGCTTTTTGAAGAATGCAGTTCATCTGCATTTTCAAAAAGCCTTTACTATTTAATTCTAGAATAAGGAAATTATTGGTTTTTCTTTCGTTTTTTATTATTTTGCCTTTGGACCTCGGTTAACGGTGGTTCATTTCCTAATTCATCATGGTAACCTGCTCCATTACCCTGTGCTTTTGCAGCGTTCATTCCGGGTATTACATGATTAGCCTTTTGTTTTGCCATTTCGACACCTCCACTCATAGAGTGTGATAATGGTGAATGATTATGTATGCATTACTAATATGTTTTATTGGAATAATTTATCAGGTATATAATTAGAACATTTTAGAAAAACAGCATGCAAGTAAGGCTTCCCAAAAGCACTTTAATAAATAAAGGAGATTTTTCTATAAGTCAAACTTATCAAAAACAATAACTTTCTTGTTATTTACTTATACTCAATTCTATATTAGTATTAAGTCGAAGGAAGAGTTAGGGTGGGAGAACAGAGAGAAAATTCGACAAACTAACTTTTTTACTTATATTTATAGTAGACATGGTTTCAGTGAACCAGGTTTTACTTTTATGTGCAGAATAAGTTCTGACAGTTTAATAGGGGGTAATATTCATGACGAAAAATGACGTATACCAAGCGCGTAAATCCTTTGAAATTGAAGGGGAACGCTACAACTACTACAGCCTAGACGCTATTGAAAAAGCAGGGGACGGCCAAGTATCACGCCTTCCATATTCCATTAAAGTCCTACTTGAAGCAGTACTTCGCCAAGTAGACGGAAGAGTAATCACAAAAGAACACGTTGCGAACCTTGCTAAAYGGGGAACAAGCGAGCAACAAGATATAGATGTTCCGTTCAAGCCTTCACGTGTTATCCTACAAGATTTCACTGGTGTTCCAGTTGTTGTAGATTTAGCTTCTCTACGTAATGCATTCGCTGCACTTGGTGGAGATCCTGATAAAATCAACCCGGAAATTCCAGTTGACCTTGTAATTGACCACTCTGTACAAGTTGATAAAGCAGGTACAATTGATTCTCTTGATGCCAATATGGATCTTGAATTCGAACGTAATGCAGAGCGTTACCAGTTCCTAAGCTGGGCTCAAAAATCATTCAACAACTACCGTGCGGTTCCACCAGCAACTGGTATCGTTCACCAAGTTAACCTTGAGTACCTTGCGAACGTAGTACATGCGGTTGAAACTCCAAACGGCGACTTTGAAGTATTCCCTGACTCTGTATTCGGTACAGATTCACATACTACAATGATCAACGGTATTGGTGTTCTTGGTTGGGGTGTCGGCGGTATCGAGGCAGAAGCAGGTATGCTTGGACAGCCTTCATACTTCCCAGTACCAAAAGTAGTTGGTGTGAAACTAACTGGTCAACTTCCTAAAGGAACAACAGCTACTGACCTTGCATTGAAAGTAACTCAGGTTCTTCGTGCACACGGCGTAGTTGGTAAATTTGTTGAGTTCTACGGCCCTGGAGTAGGATATCTTCCACTTGCTGACCGTGCAACAATTGCTAACATGGCTCCTGAATACGGTGCTACAGTTGGTTTCTTCCCAGTTGATGCAGAAGCCATCGATTACATGCGCTTAACAGGCCGTGATGAAAAACAAATTAAAGTTGTTGAATCTTACTGCAAAGAAAATGGATTGTTCTACTCTCCTGAAAACGAAGATCCAGCTTACAATGATGTTGTGGAAATCGACCTTTCAGCAATTGAACCAAACCTTTCAGGCCCTAAACGCCCACAAGATTTGATTCCACTTTCTCAAATGAAACAATCTTTCCATGATGCTATCAATGCACCTATGGGTAACCAAGGTTTCGGCATGGACAATTCTGAATTGGATAAAGAAGTAACTGTTAAATTTGCCGATGGTAAAGAAACGGTAATGAAAACAGGCGCGATCGCAATTGCTGCAATCACAAGCTGTACAAATACTTCTAACCCATACGTAATGCTTGGAGCAGGTCTTATTGCTAAAAAAGCAGTTGAAAAAGGCTTGACTGTTCCGGATTATGTAAAAACATCATTAGCACCAGGTTCTAAAGTTGTTACTGGTTACCTTCGTGATGCAGGTCTTCAACCATACCTTGATCAATTAGGATTCAACGTAGTTGGTTACGGATGTACAACATGTATCGGTAACTCAGGTCCATTAGCGGACGAAATCGAAGCAGCAGTTGCTGAAGCAGATCTTCTAGTAACTTCAGTACTTTCTGGTAACCGTAACTTCGAAGGTCGTATTCATCCACTAGTGAAAGCAAACTACCTTGCTTCTCCAACTTTGGTTGTGGCATATGCACTTGCAGGTACTGTGGACTTCGATCTTAACAATGATTCACTTGGTAAAGATAAAGACGGCAACGATGTGTATCTTGCTGATATCTGGCCATCACAAGAAGAAGTTAATGCTGCTGTTAAAGCAACAGTTACACCGGAATTATTCCGTAAAGAATACGAAACAGTATTCAACGATAACAAACGTTGGAATGAAATCCAAACAAGCAACGAAGCAATTTACGCTTTCGATTCTAAATCAACATACATTCAAAATCCTCCATTCTTTGAAGGATTATCACCAGAACCAGGTTCAGTTAACCCACTTTCTGGCTTGCGCGTAGTAGGTAAATTCGGTGATTCAGTAACAACTGACCACATTTCTCCTGCAGGTGCTATCGGTAAAGATACACCAGCTGGTATCTACCTTCGTGAAAACGGTGTGAAACCACGTGACTTTAACTCTTATGGTTCTCGTCGTGGTAACCATGAAGCAATGATGCGTGGAACTTTCGCTAACATTCGTATCCGTAACCAAGTCGCTCCAGGTACAGAAGGTGGTTACACTACTTACTGGCCAACAGGCGATGTAATGGCTATCTATGATGCTTGTATGAAATACAAAGCTGATGGAACAGGTCTTGCAGTTATTGCTGGTAAAGACTACGGTATGGGAAGCTCTCGTGACTGGGCTGCAAAAGGTACTAACCTTCTTGGCATCAAAACAGTTATCGCTGAAAGCTTCGAACGTATTCACCGTTCTAACCTTGCGTTAATGGGTGTTCTTCCTCTTCAATTCAAAGAAGGCGAAAACGCTGAAACACTAGGATTAACTGGTAAAGAAGCGATTGCTGTTAAAATCGACGAAACAGTTAAACCACGTGATATCGTAACAGTTACAGCTACTGATGAAGCTGGAAACGTAAAAGAATTTGATGTACTTGTTCGTTTCGACTCTGAAATCGAAATCGACTACTACCGTCACGGTGGTATCCTTCAAATGGTATTACGTAATAAATTAAAAGGCTAATTTAAGCTTTTGAGAAGCGGCAAACCTACATGCTAGGTTTGCCGCTTTTTTGTGTCAAGATTATGAAATACTGGAATAATATATAGTGATTTTTAGGAATAACGCTTTTCTGAATATGCATTTATTGATAAGATGGAAGAGGTTAGTGGAAATGGAAGTAAGTTGTTCTATTTCTGGAAT
>NZ_JBFUIB010000285.1:0-4829 GCF_056402095.1 Peribacillus sp. P4_C12 | reverse complement strand
GAGTACAATAACGGAAATACCAATCATGGTTCCAATTACACGTTGTATGGATCGTTGGACCGTTATGTCAATTGTTGATTGAAGGCATAGGATGACGGTGAGTGGAGCTAAGTAAGGATGATTAGAACCCAATAGTTTTGATAATTCCCAGGACAGAGTAGAACCTATTGCCATTTTCCATATTAGAATTGAAAAGTTCTTATTTAGAACGTCGTGTTTTTTTGTTTTCATATTCACCTCGGTGTAATATTCTACCTTTTTATAGAATCCTTCCTATGGTGAATTTTTATGTATATGGATTAATTGTTTTTTTATGTAGTTGAACAAGCCTAAGAAGAAAAAGAAGATGACCAAAGCATGACGCTAAAAGGGAAACGTCAGGAACAAGGCTATTAATGTCCAGGCATATGCAGCCGATTATATTTCGTCGTCAAAGGAAGTATGAGGCTGAACAAGCTATCAAGGATTTAGAGGCGAGAGGATTTGAGGTTATTTCTCCTCTTAAACAGCAAAATCCTCAATCTGAAGTGCCTCATAATCTTTCATTCGAACAGAGGAGATTCAAGGTAGAAGATTTTTCTTCTCCTTGGATTGCTAAGTTAAGAAGAATCGAAGAGTAGACACAAACTGTGCAGTGAAAAAGTAAATTGGAATTTTCCAATCAGCTCCTGTTTTTTAGATTTTTACCGGTTTCAGTACCCGCATTGAAAATAGATACTACCATAATAAAGAAAAAAGAATTTGTATTGCTGAGTGGGCTTTCCAATATCCCAAAAAATTCATGAACACAAGAATGACAAATAAAAGAGCAGTAACTATGGTTATAAAAAGGCGTACGTTAAGAGACATTTTATTCCCTCCTTATATATGTAAAATATATTTATAAAAAGGTTAACATGACAAAGTTGGTGTTAAGACCATTAATTGATTTTATTACTGCACAGTTCGAATAAGCCATGCATTAGGCAATTAAGGAGGGTGCTATATTGAAGTACATTTGCAATGATTGCATATTAATTTTTGAAATCCATGGGAAACTAGCTCCTCGTAAGAAGGCCCATTGTACATTACGCCTTTAAATAAAACAGCAATCGGAGAGCAAAAACATTATAGAAATTATTATTGGTAAACAAAGAAATGGTCCCATTGAAACCATATCACTTTTATTCATCAAAGAATATGGGGTGTCCTACAATCTGGAGCGCAGACATGACGGTTAGAGAACTTTATCATGAGTCCGTCAAAAACAAGCATACATCACTCCGTTTGTTGATTATTTCTGGTATAGAAAAAAACACGGTCAACTTTACTGACGATAAATCAGTACTCGATCTTTTTTTTAGAAGAATAATAGGCCGAGAATGAATGAGTTGTTGAAAGAATATCAGAAAAGTATTTATGGGTCAGCTATATGATGCTGCACAATCTCAAAACCAAAGGAAACGGAATTTTGTCTTAGGAAAGTTGATAGCACTTTAAGTGACTCACTCCCATCACGGACAGTCCATTGAATTACTGGATTATGATGATTTGAAATATGAGTTAGTTCTATCAGCGTATAAAGAAATAAATGCAACTAGTGACGCAAATATGTGGTTTTAGGAGGAAAAGCAAATGTCAAAAATTATTGATTTAAATACTTTCGCAGAAGAAAAATAGGGGGTGGATCAAGTGGCATAGGAAGCGAAAATTAGTTTAGAAGCAAATATGATTTATATTGTGAGCAACCGAAAACTCACTCCGATGATTCTACCAATTGGAGTTTTCGGGGAAACAATGATTATGTGGCAAAACGATAATGCTGTTCCAAAAGAGTGCATCGGAAAATCAAAGAACCAAATCGATTAAAAGAATGTTTGGATTGCGTTTAAAGTGGCTGAAGAACAGTGGACAATGACTGTGAAGGAAGAGTGTAGAAAAAGTAACTTCCGGAATATAGGATCAGTTTGATATGGACTTTTGATATTTGTACAACCACTTATCTAATTCTTGACTAGATTTAATCGTTTCGGGATGAGAAAGTCCTTTTAAGGTTCCAATTTCAATCAAATGGGCTCTCAAGCAATCAATATTGCTTTTCATTAAGGGATAACACTTCAGTTTTCAAAACCTTTCTCTTGTTCATTTGTAATAATCTTCAAAAAATAAAATCAATAGGTAATATTATAGATAATTTTTAACAAAGAGACAAGAGTTTTACAAAATCTTATCAAACAACTATAACTAGACCCTTATCATTATTGACTGAACCTCATATGTATAAGGATAAAATTACCGTTCAGTATGAATAAGCAGCCCATAAACCATTTTTTCATTTTTGAATTAATGAAATATGAAAAAGAATGTAACGAAGTAGGTGTATTGATATATTCAAACTGTGAGAGAAGGAGAAAATTAATAATAAAAGCCCCTAATAGGGGCTTAAATTTAATATCTGAATGGCATCGGCGGACAACAAGGATTATATGGCACTCCACAAATAATGTTTTGAGTGCAACACTAATTCACTGTTCTGTTCGGAGCCGACAAAAAAGGTGAAACAGACAGCCGGGATTCTCTAATCAAACGATATTTGGCAAGCTTTATCTAGGAAAAAATGAAGGAGAGCAAGGTGTAGTTGAAGGATAATGATAAACTATAAAGCTGTTGTAGTTGAAGATATTCCCGCTTACAGATTAGTAGTATTAGCAATCGAAGATAAAGAAAAGAAAATGAAATTAATATTCGTTTAGCTTAGAAGGAGAAGTACCTGACTTTTTAGCAACAAGAGCGATCAAAGAAGGCGAAGCRGTCTATGTGAYTATTAAGAATAGAGAAACGTGGAAGGTCGAAGCGGGAGCAGAAATTCAAGCAGGTGTTTCTGTTGAAACTGGTGAAGATGGAAAAATCGTTGAAGCTCTTGGAGAAGATGCGCCTCCTATCATCGGATATTCAATAAATGCGGCAATTGCAGGGGAAGTTGTTAGCTATGTCCGTAATGTAAARGGCGGAGGAGAAGGTGTTCCGGGTCCGCAAGGCTCAAAGCRACAAGGGTGCTGGGAAGAACAGTGGAACGAAATAGTAGCGAGAGTAGGGACACTAGAAGGATAAAGAGCTCCTGCTATATCTTTATTTATTTTAATGCTCTATTAAAGGATGTTGTTGAATAACTTGTCCTCAAAAGGGTTTGTATATTCTTCTTCTGTCAATAATGGTTATGAAATCACAAATGAGCTGAGTGAGCCAGAAAAAAGGAAACAAATTTTGCTCTTCTTTGTTTTTTTACCGTTTGTATATAACTTAACGTTATGTCGTGAAAGGAACTTATCATAATGCTCGAGAAGGGTAAAATCGGAAGCCGTCAACTGACGATATTAGTGATATTATATACGGTTGGTGATTCTATTTTAGTTATTCCCTCCATTGTCGCTTCTGAAGCAAAACAAAATGGTTGGGTTTCTGGTATTTTTAGCGTGGCGATAGCACCGTTATTGGTTGTCTTTTTATATGACGCTTTAAGGAAATGCTATCCTGATTTAACATTAGTGGAATACAGCCAAAAAATTTTGGGTAAGTGGCTGGGAATAGCGATTTCGCTTCTATTTATAAGCTACTTTTTTATAACCACAGCGACTTACCTGAGAGAAATTGGTGATTTTATGACAAGTCAGATTATGCCTGATACTCCAATTCAAGTGATCATGTTTCTTTTTATGAGTATCGTCCTCATGTCCGCACGTCTCGGTTTGGAACCTTTGGCCCGAAGCGCGGAAATATTGTTTCCTTTTGTTGTAATACTTTTATCATCATTGATGATTCTTCTATTGCCTGAGATTAAATTTCAAAATCTGCAACCCGTCTGGGAGGGAGGATTGAAACCAGTTATACGGGGGTCTATACCATTTATTGTCTTTCCCTTTATAGAATCGGTTGCGGTTCTGATGATCCTCCCGTTCGTGAGTCAAAAAGACAGAATAAGAAAAAGTCTGTTTGTCGGTCAATTGTTGGCTGGAAGTGTTTTGATCATAATAACAATGTTAGCCATTCTTGTTCTTGGTGTCGATTTAACAGCAAAAGAAATTTATCCAAGCTATAAATTGGCTCAGAAAATCAATATCGCTAATTTCCTGACGAGGCTGGAAGCAATACTAGCCATAATTTGGTTCATCACAATTTTTTTTAGATTTAGTTTGTTTTTTTATGTGACCGTTTTAGGTCTGGCACAAACGTTAAAATTGCAAGATTATCGTCCTCTGGTTTTTCCATTTGGTATGATTTTGCTTGTCTTTACATTGATTATGGCACCCAATACCGTCTATTATAGTAACTTTATTTTAGAGATCTGGCCTTTTTATGCTATGACATTCGGGTTTCTGTTACCATTGTTATTACTAACAATCGCCAAAGTTCACAAAAAATGATGGACCAAACTAAGATTGGGTGTTTTTTAAAAGTAACTTGTGTGAAATTCTGTAATTTTTACACAAACCATCCAAGAAAACCTTTATAGTTATCTTAACAATACACGCTATTAGAAGCTTAGGTGTTATACCATTAAAGGGTGCAGTTCTTTAATAAGGCATGCTTTCCTTATTGAACTAACAGTTGAAATAGTTCCACAGGATGAACTAAAGAAGACCACAATAAGTGGTCTCTTTTTATTTGTTCAAAAATTAACATCAATGTTTATCAAAGCCTAATTTAAAAAACGAAGGGATGTTTTGAAATGGCAAATTTAAAAAGACACATGATCGAATTGGTAAAGGATGTGAAGGAAGGTGAAGGAAGGTGAAATTGAAACGGTAAAGTATACAGAATGTATTAATACGTGGGGAGGTGAACTTAGGGAC
>NZ_JBFUIB010000284.1:0-4831 GCF_056402095.1 Peribacillus sp. P4_C12 | reverse complement strand
GGATTTCCTTTTCTAGGAGGTCTTGCTGCAGGAGCGTTGCTTGCAGGGCCCTATTATGGTGGTGGCTATGGGTATGATGGCTATTATGGATATGATTATGGATATCCAGGATATGCTCCATACCCAGCCCCATATTCATACTACCCTTATTGAGAAAAGAAGTTAGCGGCTAAGAGCAACTAAGAGAGAGCCAAAAATGAAATTGTACAGATACTTCTAATTTTAAAGCCCTTTTCTTTTAAGAAGGGCTAATTTTTATTTAAAAAGGTAAATCATCCTGAATTACGGGCCTAACCTTCTTTTCTAACTTCGTGATATCATCGTCTCCGTTATAAAGACTTTATCAATCCTAATTCATCACTAGAAGCATGTTCCCTTTTCATCTGCTGAATCCATTCGTAGGCAGTAATTGCAGTTGTCCAATCTGGATCATTCTTGTAGTGTGAACCGATGACTGGAAAACTACCACTCTGTAAAAAATATTTCCTTTTGCGTGTAAGTTGACCTCAATATTAATGTTCATGTTCTATCACCTAAATAAAATTTTAATAACTCCTCACATCTATTTCTCAATCTAGATTAAAATAATTATGTATTTCTTCGTATCCATACCGACTAATTAGACTAGTGATATAGCTATTTATAATGCTGATCAGTAATTTGATAGAGCTGTCAGGAGGAAATAAGCAGGAAATTATCTCCTAATATCGAACTGTTAGATAAAGGAGATGGTAAAAATGAATCTGAGAGTTAAATATAGGCTTTTTATTCATGTTGACGGAGGTCTTACTCCCGAGAAATATGACCGATACGAGATACTAAACGTCAGAGAAGATATTGATCCTGATGATACTAAGGATTACCAAGAACTTAATATAAAGTTAGGAAAGTCGATTAATCGGCCTGTAAATGAATTTAAAATGAAAAGCTTTGAACCAATGTAGGAGCATCCTTGCGATGGTGTTTTTTACTTGCAGGAAATTATCTCCTTTAGTCGAAATGTTGTTTGATTAAGGCATAGAAAATTAATAAATAGCAAAGGGACGGCACTCATGAAGAGAGTGTCGTCTTTTTATGGATAAAGAAGGAAATAACCTGTAGTTTGGAGAATATGACGAGAGGGGGTGGGATAATTGCGACAAAATAGTGAACTGGTTTTAACTAAAGAGGATATTTTAAGAATGATTGTTAAACACCTTGATGTATTCCCGTTAACTAGTCTAGAGGCTATTAGAGAAGTGATTAGGAGTTCTTTAAAACAACAGGGCTTAATATTTGGGGTAACTGAACATTCAGGTGGCGGTACTATAACCAATAGAGAAAGAATATCAGATGAAGATACCCTTTTAATTAATGATTGTATTTATGACCTTTTATATACCCGTGTTATCACGCCTGGTATTAATGATGATAATCTTGATTTACCTTGGATTCATGTTTCTGATAAAGAGAAACTCAAAACATACCTAAATGAATAGTAATCATTTTAGTTCAAAGCACTCATTTCATTGGGTGCTTTTGCCTTTTTTAATAAAAGGGGATTATCTCTTTTGTCAAATTGAGTAGGCGACAGGAGTTAATTACATGAATACATTGAAACCTATTTATGTAATATTAAATGATCTTGAAAAAAACGAGGAGGAACGACCAAAATTAATAAATTATTAATGGTGCGTGAATCAGCAATAATCAAACTTGGTGTCGGTTTGGGCGGGGCTATACCTACGTTAAAAGGATGCAAGTCTAGAAGAGAATAATTAATAAATTTAAAATAATGGCTAGAGAAAGGAGAGACTTTTTAAAATGATAATTCGAAAGCATAATAATGGGTGCTTTTCATTTGCAGGAAATTATCTCCTTGTGCCGAATTTATAGGACAAAGGGAGTTGATAAAATGGATAGTAGTCAATTATCAATTTTTACGTTGGAAACACTAAAAAATCACAAAACAAGTACAGGTGTAAGTGTAAACCAATTTTTAAAACAAAAACATCCTAATGGTGATTGGGTAGTAAATAAGGATGAAATAGGTTATTACGTAAAAGTAGCACATTTAACAATGAAATATCGATGGAAAATAGTTGGTGAAGTTATAGAGGCTATTAATGGTAGAGCTGTACAACTTACACCAGATTTACATCCAAATAAAGTTAATATAGACGCTAAAAGAGAAAAGGTCCAATTAATGATCTATGATTTTGTTAGAAATACCTTTGGAGAGATTGAAAGCATGGAAGAATCCATTAAAAAAGCTTCTGTAAAATTCAATCTTACTGAAAAAGAGGTTGAGGCAATATATCTATCCAGAGAGGTTTAAACTCAAGTTATACTAATACGATATAGTAGCAAATGTAATTATAACTAAATAAAACTGCTCCCTAAGTAAGGGAAGGTAAAAAGGTGTAGGATGATTTAGTCTATGTTTTCACAAAATTTTCTAGGAATCACTTAGAATTACAAGGTGCGTTGTAAGTACTAGGGAAAAAGCGAGTTTGCCAAAGCTCTAAATTCAAAGGAGATTTCGAAATAGTCAATGGATTAAACCAAGTACAATAGAAGCCTTCTTAGCAACAACAAATCCAATGTGAAATGAGATTCACAAGCAGTTCGCAGCTCATACATCCCGATTTCAYTTATAAGCAGCCATACTAATTGGGTATGGCTGCTACTATTCCCTTTTTATTTTTCCGGGATTGTGAAGGGTGATTAATGTGTTTTGTAACTCGTAATAATACTAAAAGCTCTTCAATTTCCACTTCAGAGTAACCTCTAAAGATCAAAAATCTTCTTTTCTATTTGAATTTTTACAAGTATCTAATAATCATTTCTATGAAAGACCTAAAGATTACAATTGTTTTATTCGCTTCGATGTCCTATAAAAGTTATTTCTGGTTAATTTTATTTTTTCTACAATCCACGTATTCCATCTCCAGAGATGGTAATGAAATTTTCTTCTTTTATCCCCCGTTTGTTTAATAAATATTTTGATTCATATATTCCTTTATTCTTTTAAATTCCGTATAAAAAATCAATGGCAAAATGATCATAAAAATATACGAAATTGCATGACTATTATTCATGGAGGTATCAAAATATGGAGGGAATTATCACTTAAAAGAACTACACTAGAGACTTTCCCTCTACTAAGTAAACAAAGCTTAGGTCTTCTCGTACTCTAAAGTCGAGGGTGATTTTTTAAGAATACTAAATTGTATTCCATCATAATATGCATTAGTTGAAATTATGGAGTAGGTGGCAATGTAAATGGGTTTTGTGGAGATGATACCAGGACGTTTGTACATTGGAGGACGAATTTCTTCCGATGATTGGGGTTTTGTTCAGAGAAATATATCAGTCATCGTGAACTTACGTACGAAACCTGATCGTCCTCCATTTGATTTTTCAAGAAGAATAATGATATGGGTTCCTATTACTATATGGGTAACTCCTAGTTTAGAATTGGTCGATAACTTGATCAAACAGCTTAATCAATTGTTTGACCAGGGCTATCGAATATTAATTCACGATACTTTAGGAATACAACGATTGGGCTTTATCATTACTGCATTTTATATGCAAAAATATAGATTAAATCGAGAAGAGGCCCTTTACTTGGTTAAACAAAAAAAAACTGATATAAAACCCACTGAAAACTATCTGCAATTGCTAACTCAGTATGAAAAATATTTAAACCTGTAAGAAAAAGACCCATGTATGTACTTATAACTGTCAAACAGACAGTTATAAAAAAAGACTAGGTAGCTATCGAGATTCGATATTCAATCGGAGCTCGATCATTTAGTCGTTTTTGGAACTTGTACGATAAAAAACTAGAAGCTCTTGGTATTATCCGCCAGGTAGCAATGAGGAGAAAAAATATGCTGCAGATTGCTAACGCCATTATTATTCAACCAGTGAAAGATGAAATGTCCGGGCTTTAAAACAACTACACTAGTGAATCTTAATTTAGATAAATCTTTAGATGCAGCTTTTTTTACACTGAGCCTGCCTTATTTACAGTTGATTTCCCATGCTTTTTTATAGCGTTTTGTATATCAATCAGGCATTTGCAAATGAAAACTAAAGATCTTTCATAAAGGTTGAATCAAATAAAGGGATGGACTTTTTTTATTCATAAAAGAACGCTTGTTTGTATATGTATTTGATAAAATTCAGCAGTTTTCATTAGAGAAAAAGAGCTAAATAGCAAAAACTCCTTATGAAAGGAGTATTTTAATTTATTAAATATATAAAGGTTTTTTAGGGACGAAATATAATTGCTATATACAGAGGGAACTGCCCATTATGTCGAATATTCATTATAAATTTCCTACAAACTGATAGCTATTTATTTTATCACGTTTTGTTGAACACAAAATGATTGTTATTGGTGATAATTAGGATAGATGACGTTTTGTAAGAAAATCACTTCTCTTTTTAAGGATTCGGAAACTTGGAGTAATGAGTTCACATCCTTTTGCAATGAGGTGATTTGATTTTCCATTTTCCTCATTTTCCTACTTTGTTCCTTTGCTTCTTGTTCTTCTTTTTTTTCTAATATAGCGGATTGTTCTATTTCAATCGCGACACCACTTGATGAAACTAAGTCACCAATTGTAATTATAATGGCACCTATTAAAGCTAATGCAAAGCCTACATTTGATTCTGAACCTGAACCTGAACCAGAACCAGAATCTGAACCAGAATCTGAACCTTTTCCTTTTCCTTTTCCTTTTCTTGAACTTGTTCCTGAACCTGTTCCTGCTCCTGATGTATCGGGGTTTTCTAACTCCTCTACTTCTTCAATTTCTTCTACCTCTTGAGCTTCTAC
>NZ_JBFUIB010000283.1:0-4851 GCF_056402095.1 Peribacillus sp. P4_C12 | reverse complement strand
CAGGCCACCTCACCCATAACAGTATCTGGAAGACCAATAATGGTTACTTCTAATATACTATGATGCTGATAAAGCAATTCTTCGACTTCTCGGGGATAGATATTATAACCTCCCCTAATAATCAGCTCTTTTTTCCTGCCTACAATTCGGAGGTTCCCCTGATCATCTATTGTTCCAAGATCCCCCGTATAAAACCAGCCATCTGAATCAATGGCTTCACTAGTTTTTTCAGGCATCTCAAAATAACCTTTCATGACCCCAGGGCTCCGACAGATTATCTCTCCAATTTCACCTGTAGGCATCTCTTTTCTGTTTGCATCAATAATTTTTACTTTTGAACCGGAAGTTGGCTTTCCAACTGTTTGAGAGCGGATTATATCATCATCTTCCAAGGATGTTACAGTAAGAGTAGAAGACGTCTCTGTAGAACCATAARCAACAACAATATTACAACCCATTTCGATTCTTATTTTTTTAACAATTTCTTCGGGACATGGAGCTGCAGCAATTATCCCTGTTCTTAGTGAGGATAAGTCCATATCTGCAAATTCAGGGTGATTAAGCTCCAAAATAAACATAGTTGGGACTCCTTGATGGACTGTTATTTTCTCTTGTTCTACTAGTCTTAAGGCTTTTAATGCTTTATACTCTTCCAACAAAACCATTTTTGCTCCAGCCTCAACGGCTGGCACAATCGATGCAGCCATTCCAAATATATGAAAGACAGGAACAGGAATTAAGAATACATCCTCCTTCGAACTTTCCAATGCTACATTGGTTAATTGAGCAGTTTTTAATACATTATAATGAGTCAGCATTACACCTTTTGGATTGCCAGTAGTACCAGATGTATATAGAATCGAAAATATATCTTCTCGAGAATCAATCCTGATTTTAGGGGTAGACTTTTCCCTTCCTAGCTCGATTAATTCTTCTAAAGACCTATATCCTTCAGATTTACATCGAACCGTAAAGATTTGTTCAAGTCCATTACTTTCTATTGTGTTATTCACTTTATTCTTAAAAATCTCTATATGATCATTATTGTCTATTAAAAATACTGCTTTTGACCTCGAATTTTCTAATATGTATGAGAGCTCATCTGCTTTATATCTTGTATTACAAGGAACAATGATCGCTCCTATTTTAGCAAGGCTGAATGTAATAGTGACGAATTCATGCCAATTTGGCAAGCAGACCATCACTCGATCTCCTTTTGTAATATTTAAATGAGCAAGCGCTGATGACAGATTTTCTACATCTGAATATAACTCCCTATAGGTAATTCTCCTATAACCATCGAATATAGCTTCCTTATCCGGTTCCGCCTTGTAAGCATTCTCAAGAATAGTCTGTATGTCCTTCATCTTATTAGCCCCCCTGTAATCGCTTTCATTTTTTTCTGTAAGTCTTATCACCAAACCTTTTAAAAACCACACTTGTGTATTGTATAGTCTGTATTTTCATTATAAAAAAATAGGGCAGTCAAAAATACCTGCACCGTGAAGGAAAAAGTATTTAGTTTTTCATCATCATGTCGAATTACAAATCAATGATGTCATTTAATTTAAATGCGAGCTGCAGATTAAATCGCTGTTCAGAACTAGTCAATTCGATATCCAACAGGCTCTGAATCTTTTCCATTCTGTACTGCAGTGTACTTCGATGAATGAAAAGTTCCTCAGATGTTTCTTTAATGCTTCCATTATTATTTAAATAAGCTCGCAGTGTCTGAAAAAGGGTATTATTTTTGTCATCAGAGTTATTTAAAATAGGGCTTAGATATTTTTTTATGAACAATCGGGTCGATGTACTGTTCTTCAAATGATGAAATAATGGGTATGCTCCTAAATCATCATAAAGAACAAAATTCGATTCTTTAAACTGGTTTATTATCACGTTTTGCGATTCCACAGCTTGTTGATAAGAAACAAAATAGTCACCGATTGCTGCTGTTTTTCCTCCTATGCCTAAATAGAAGGGCTTTGCCAGTTCAGTCTTGCTCCACTTTTGGATATAGGTAAAGAGTTTAGTCCAAAATTCCCTCGGGTTATCTTTCTCTATTGAAATTGGGACGATTAATATAAATAATTCCCCTTTAGTTGCAAATAGAATTTCTTTATCAAATGCTGCAATCCACTCCCTCACCCGGTTAAATAACATGGTTTTTTTCTCTTGAAACTCAATAATTCCATTTTCAGATTCAACTTTGTTTCCAAAATTAAAAGAAAGTACAGAAATACGGTGAGGTAAAAATAAATTCCAATTGAATACATTTGCATATTGAATGATTTCTTTTCATTTATCAAATTAGGCACTAACAATTTATTGATAAAACCATCCCTAACCTGTTCTTTCGTATCAAACACAAGCTTTTGTTTAATAAATTGCAAATAGAATATATTTCTAGCGATATTGACACTGAGCTTAAAAAAGTCATCCATGTCATTTTGGTTTAGATGAATAGCCAAATGTCCAAGAAGATCTCCTCCGTGATTAATTGGCCAGATCATTAGTTTTTTTTCCGTATCACCCATGGATGCCTGCCAAATTTCTTGATTACGCCCTTGAAATACCTGGTAAGTCGCCTGTTCAATAAGTAACTGAACGTCAGCGTTATCTAATGGATGCATGGAATGGGCAATAGGTCTCATGAACCGATCAAAGAGTAAGACCGAACTAGAGAAAAGTTCGCTGATTGTATTTGTTATACCAACAAAACTATCTTGCTCAATCGTTTCTTTTACCAAGGCCTGCTGATAATCTAGCAGCATATGCAATCTTTGCTTATACTCCTTTTCGCTTTCAAATAATCGGATATTTTCAATTAATGCAGCCATATGTTGAGCCATTAATTTTAAAGTTTGTAAATCATCTGCTGTATATATTCCGTTGTTAGTTTCCTTCTCTTCTACATGGAGCACACCAATCGTTTTTAAATTCATCGTTAAGGAAAMTGTTAATGCTTTACCTCCCCATGCAGCAAGATATGGAAAGTAGTCGATAAGTTTATTATTCTGGGGAACGATTCTCTTTAGTGACAGTGGTTGGCCAAAGCATGGTTCTTGCAAAATGAAACTATTATCTTTTTCTATATATAAATAAACACAAGCTCTCTTTGATTGAGTTCCCTTTCCCGCTCTCTCTATTATTTTCCCAATAGTTTTTTCTATTGGTGAATTAACGGATAAACTTTCCGTAATCCACTCCATTCCGATTTTCTTCTGTTCTTCTCTTTGCTTTGCTAATTTTATTGCAACCGCAATATCTTTTCCAAAGTCAGTAAAAATCAATACCATTTCTTGATATAAAGGAACCAAATCTTTAAAACCAATTAAACAGACACCTGATACTCCGTAATCCCCTTTATAAGGAACAGTGAACCATGATTGTATCTTTTCTTTTCTAATCACATCCGAAAGTTCATGTATTTTCTCTACTTCCGAATCGGAAAACGCCAAGGGATATTCTAAAAGGTCAGAACTGTTATTCCTGATATTAATAGGGAAATTCTCTATGAATGAATCGGATTCACCGTTGAATACCTTTGGAATTAAATATCCATCTTCATTCAAAAGAATACAGACAAAGTCACAGTTTAAATCTAATTGAAACGAATCTATTAGAAACTTCAGTGTCTCTTCTTCTGTATCGAACATAATAAGTTGCCTAGCCGTTACACGAAGATGACGGTCAATTCTTCTTATCAATTTTTCTCTCTTTGTAAGCTCCAATCAATTCCCCCCCTTTTCATATATCTTTACAATAAAATACCAATATTAACACATTACAATTTTATTTTTTTCCTAAACTAACAGAAATTTCAGTTAATAACGAACCTCTTATTTGGAAGTTTTTCAGCTTAACCCCTTTTAATAATAATTATTTCGGCTCTTGTACCATGTCTAACTTGTTTGTTTCTATTCAGCATCATACTTATAAAGCTCTTATAAGCAATACTTTGCTTTTGAATACTACATCGAAAAACCTTGAAGATTTATAATTTATTGCGTTTAACGAACGGAATTTTGTCGATAAAGCGAAATCACTTTTTAGTTCACTTTGAAACTATTTGGAAATCAGATTATGCAGCGGGGCTATAACATGGTTCATCAAATTCCTTCGGTTGAAAGCAGTAAATAGAGATTGGAACGATATATGGGATCTATAATAAAGAATGGAATATTGAATGAGGGAGAGTTGGGATGTGTTTTTTATACATGTTCGTTTAATAATGTAGGAGCTGAAGTATTCAATGAAGCGTTTAGACACGAACTCCAGAAATGGTCAAATCAGTCCTATAAAGTCTGAACAAGAATGAAACGTTAAGAACTCATCATGTCTGGTAGCCTTTTGGTTCGATAGTTTTAGTCGTGGTCTCTTTATTGCAAGGCGAATACGTCCCTTCCCTTTATTAATGAAAGAAGCCATTTCAATGTTTATTTACATTATTGCATTGTAACAGGTGTAGACTATACATAAGAATACATAGGAAGATTTCATACTCAAAAACATATTGCTTTTATTAAAAGACCTTTCTCGTAGGTATTCTATGTACCTACGAGTTTTTCATTAGTTAGTAAAACAAATCTGTAATATCTACTTCTGCCTTCTACCGATATTAAGAAACATTCTGCTGTTGTTCCACGTAACCTTTCTTTTTCGCCGTAGACATCTTATTGATTGTAAAATAAATCCCTGCAATCCATCCAATGACAATAACTGCATAAATATAGATGTGTGCATCGTCTGGAACCCATGTAGATAAAAGGGTTCTTACATTAATTAAAATGATGAAACCACCTACTAAAACCCCCATTAATTGAGCAGGAAGCATACGAACAAGCCAGG
>NZ_JBFUIB010000282.1:0-4876 GCF_056402095.1 Peribacillus sp. P4_C12 | reverse complement strand
TTTCCTACGTAATTTGCGTCCATATGGATAATTAAAGGAATCACTTCGGCATTTTCTTGTTACTAAAATAGCTCTAAAAAATCCATTCTTTATCAACCTTTAAAAAAGGAGCAGAAAATGCCGAAGTGATTCCTTTAATTATCCATATGGACGCAAATTACGTAGGAAATTCACTTTCTTTGCCGAATGATTACTTGTTTTGTCATCTGTAAAGGGATTGCCTCTTCCATCTCGAATTCTACACACAAAAGGGGGAATCTCGATGAATACAAGTGCAGTTGCCCGGTTACTGAACGTTTCCCATAGTACGATTCAACGCTGGGTTACCCAATTGAATATGGAGGTAGAACGAAATCAGCTCGGACACTATCAGTTTTCAGACGATGACATTGCATTATTGAGAAAAGTCCAAGATCAGCTGAACGAAGGAATCATTCTCCAAAAGGTCAGCATATCAGAGAAAAAGATTAGAAAGGCAACAGTACAGAAACAACATTCCGAAACGAATAAAGAACATGATCGAATGATAGAAAGGATTGTTAGGCTTGAAAATGGACTAAAGACAAAAGCTGATGACGTTGTCTCCTATCAAATTTTACAACACAGAAGCGATATGGAAGACCTACAAAAACTCGTTAAGAAGCTTGAAGCACGTATTGAAGAGTTAGAAACAAAAAAAGTTCCGCCAATCGATTATTTTCTGGCTGCTGAAGAAACGGCTGCCACTAAAAAAACGAAGAAATGGCCATTCATGAAAACGATTTTTGGAAATAACTGAACGTGATGCTTCTTCGAAGAGCAGAGCGGTCAACGATTAATACCAAAGAATATGATAGCCTTCCTTCTTCTACCTGCAAATTTAAGATCATACAAATACCATTAGACCTCGATGTACATCCTTTAGCCCATGACTCTTCGAACGCAGAAATAGTTCAAGAACCCGAGCTAGTAATTACCTCAAATATAAAAAGGCCGCGGCCCCAAGGTTAAACTTCCACCTAAGGGCCGGGCCTTTTCATCATTTAAATAAGCACAGCACGGTCGTTGAGCATTTTTTCACCTTTAATACGCTGGAATTCGTTCAGCAGTTTTTCAACGGTAAGCTCCTGCTTTTCGACGCSCCTTGCTTCAAAAATGATTTGACCTTTATCCATCATGATTAATGAATTTCCAAGATCTATTGCCTGCTGCATATTATGAGTCACCATAAGTGTCGTTAACTGGTTTTTTTCAACGATTTCCTTCGTCAGATTTGTAACGAGCTCCGCTCTAGAGGGATCAAGAGCAGCTGTATGTTCATCTAGAAGCAGGATTTTAGGATCGGTAAAGGTGGCCATCAGCAATGATAATGCCTGGCGCTCCCCTCCCGATAATAATCCGACTTTTGCACTCATTCGATTTTCCAAGCCTAAATGAAGCGTACTCAAACTTTCTTTAAAAAGTGCTTTCCTTTTTTTTGTCACCCCGAAGCCAAAGCCTCTTCTATTAGTTCTGCCATAGGCAATGGCCATATTTTCCTCAATGGTCATATGCGGGGCTGTACCAAGCATCGGATCTTGAAAAACACGGCCAATCATTTTCGCACGAGCATGCTCCTCAATTGTCGACACATTTTCGCCATCAATAATGACTTCACCGGCATCAGGGAGAATCTTACCGGATATCATATTCATCAACGTCGATTTGCCTGCGCCGTTACTGCCAATGACCGTTACAAATTCACCCTTTGTCATTTGCAATTCAAGATTTCCAAGGGCCAACTTCTCATCCGGTGTGCCTTCATTGAAGACCTTATAAATCTGATTTAGTTGCAGCAAATTCTTATCCCCCCTTCGATAAAGTCTCGATATGACGCATCTGTAATTCTTTGAGACGCTTTTTCTTGCGGCTTTTTTCTTTTTGTTTATCAGAAATTTTTGGAATAACAAGTGCTCCAACCACGATAAGCGCGGTAATTAAT
Organism: Peribacillus sp. P4_C12; assembly: GCF_056402095.1. NCBI lineage: Bacteria > Bacillati > Bacillota > Bacilli > Caryophanales > Bacillaceae > Peribacillus > Peribacillus sp. P4_C12. Next base: position 2,916 of record NZ_JBFUIB010000282.1, on the reverse strand, counting down.
TTAACATCACCCGTATCAAGGAATTCTACACGAAGTGCCAAAGTAACGACGATTCGGTATATAATCGCTCCACCAATAACTGCAAGCGTCGCCCGCGCAATCGTTTTTGCACCGAATAACGCTTCCCCAATAATGACGGATGCCAATCCAATGACAATAATTCCAATCCCCATCCCAATATCACTAAAACCGTTATATTGAGCAACTAAAGATCCAGAGAAAGCAACAAGTGCATTTCCAATTGCGAGTCCTAAAATCTTCATATTACCCGTATGGGCGGAAAAACTCTTAACCATGGCTTCATTGTCACCTGTCGCACGTAGTGCAAGACCAATTTCCGTTTTTAAAAATGCAGACATTCCAGCCTGAATAATTACAGCTACAATAAGCATCACAATTAAAATAGCCCATGTTTTTGGCAAACTATCACCAAGGCCCATGATTGATAATAGACCATTCAACATATTGTCCAACCCAGTGCCAGCCCAAGAATCCTGAATATTCGTGATAATTGTTGTTTGAGAAAGCAACGGAATGTTCGATGCACCCATAATTCTTAAATTGATAGAATATAGGGCAATCATCATTAAAATTCCTGCAAGAAGTGGATTAATTTTCCCTTTCGTATGCAGCAGTCCCGTCATTGTCCCTGCGATAAACCCGGCAACCATGGCACAAAACGTGGCTACAATCGGCGAGAAACCGTTAACAATCATAATAGCGGCAACAGAGGCCCCTGTCACAAAACTACCTTCCACTGTCATATCCGGGAAGTCGAGAATCCTAAATGTTAAATAGACACCAAGTGCCATAATCGCATAAATCATTCCCGACTCAAAAGAGTTGAATAAGGCTGAGAACATTTTTTTCTTCCTTCCCTGAACTAAAGCAGAGTTTATTTTACAAACTCAGCATCTGCTTTCCATTCTTCTTTTATTTCAACACCCATACCTTTTGCTGCTGTTTCATTAATAACCAATTTCAACTTTTGTGGATATTGAACGGCGATGTCTCCCGGTTTCTTACCATCCTTTAAGATTTCAACCGCTTTTTGTCCTGCCTCATAGCCAATATCATAGTAACTGAAGCCATAGGCTGCGAAACCACCAGCTTTCACAGAATCAAGTTCACCAACAAATAATGGAATATCTTGATCATTCGCCACCGAAATGACTGATTCCAATGCTGAGACTACTGTATTATCAGTAATGATATAGAAAGCATCCGCTTTCCCGATTAATGATTCTGCTGCCTGTTTGACCTCAGCAGAAGTCGAGACAGATGCTTCCACGACTTTTAATCCGGCTTTTTTCGCTTCCGCTTTTACGTTTTTTATTTGGACGACCGAATTTTGTTCCCCTGTATTATAAACGGTCCCAATGGTTTTGGCGCCAAGTTCTTCTGCTAGGAATTTCATAGATTTTGCAATGGCTTCTGGATGAGAATCCGTCGTACCCGTCACATTTCCACCTGGTTTCTCCAGGGATGTAACAAGTTCGGCTGCGACTGGATCTGTTACAGATGTAAATACAATAGGAATATCCTTTGTTGCATTTAAAGCACTTAATGCACTTGGAGTCGAATTAGCAAAAATCAAATCCACTTTATCCCCAACGAAGTTATTGGCAATCGTCTGACTGTTGTTTTGATCTCCTTGTGCGACCTGAAGATTATACTTGGCATTGATGTCACTATCCTTCAATGCAGCCTGAAACCCTTCATATGCTTGATCCAGTGAATCATGCTGAACGATTTGTGTTACCCCAATATTGAAGGTATCCTTACCGCTTTCATTTTTCGCAGTATCATTCGCTTTGTCATTTCCACAGCCTGCCAGTAATAATCCCGCCACTAAGGTCATTGCTGCAGTCGAATATAATTTCTTCTTCATATTTTCCCCCCGCTTTTTTCTTATTTTTAGATTCTGCCTTACTACGATGGCAGCTCTTACGCTTTTATTTACTAAATTATAATCGTTTATTCTCAATTATATCAATATATTTTTTAACTTTTTAGAATTTTACAAGTTTTTATGTCTAAAACAATAAAAAAAGCTGCTGTGAAAGTTATTATTACTTTCACAGCAGCATACTAAAATGTCAGTGTTCGACGACTTGGTTAACAATTTTGGTAACAGTCGCCCGGTCGATTTTTTCTTTTCCTTCTTTCAAGGCTTTTAAAGTAGCTTTTGCCAATTCTAATGGTATTTTACAGAATTGGATAACTTCCTTTGTTTCAATCTCTGCTATATACGTATCAGCTAATGCAAGATTATGTTCCGTATAGGCAAGCATCTCGTCGAAACCCCAACCATCTGGATAAAAGTTAACACCGCGCTCTGCATCTTCCTCACGGTTTCGAAGAATATTAACAGTTTGAAGTCCTCGGCCAAATGCAATAGCAAGATCACGATCTGTTTCAGTTCCATCATACCAGTTCCAAATATCAGATAGCATGACTCCAACTAAACCCGCAACATAATATGTGTAATCATCAAGCTCTTCCTTATTGTGTATCTGCCAGTCCTTCGCAACCCACTTTGCCATGCCTTCGGCCATTTCCTGTGTCGAGCCCAAGACTTTTGCAGTCGCACTAGGCGGACAATATTGAATCCAATCCGAAAGAAGCAAGGTCACTTCCGGTAAATCGTCCTTATACGGTTCAAACAAAGTCTGAAGTTCCTTTTCACTATAATCATCAGTCTTAAGCAGCTCACTGATAGTCTGTAATAAGGAAATCTTACTATCGGCAGGCAATTCGGGATGGTCTTCAATTTCATCGATAGCCCGCATGCAAAGGTAAGCAGCTCCAATGGCTTCCTGTAATCCCTTTGGAAGGTAGCTGATTGGAATGAAAAAAGTTCGGCTTGTTTTTAAAAGAAAATCCATTGCCTTAGTATGTAGATTGCTTTGGTCA
>NZ_JBFUIB010000281.1:0-4929 GCF_056402095.1 Peribacillus sp. P4_C12 | reverse complement strand
CTACAATACTCTCAAACGAGAAACGATCATTGCCGTGCCTAAATTCTTTCTTGGCCTCTCCCGTTATAATGACTGGGGTAAAAAAAGGTTTTGGGAAACTCAAGAAACCTACACGGCCAATATTGATGGTAACTTGATTTCCAGAAATAATGTGATGCGGTCTGACTCTGCTTTTATGGATTACAGCCACCCCTCCAAAACTGAAGTTCTGCAAGAATATTTCGTTCCGATTGATCAATTTGCTGATTATATCGATGATTTAAGAAAAACCTTATCTGATGAAAAAGAGTTTAATTTATTAAATATTACCATTCGTTATGTGGAACATAATGATGAATCACTCATGTCCTATGCCAAGGATGATATGTTCGCTCTTGTAATGCTCATCAATCAAGGTACAGATAACGAAAGTAAGGAAAATACGGGAAGGGTCATCCGTAACATGATTAATGTGACGCTTGACCATAACGGCAGCTACTATTTGCCCTATTATGGGTATCCAACAAAGACACAATTATTTGAAGCGTATCCGCGTACCGATGAATTCTTTCGATTAAAGAAGAAATATGATCCTGATAATCGCTTCATGAATCTTTTCTATAAGGAGTATCATCCATGAATTATAAACGTTTTGTTTTTTACCAAGGCACTGTTGGAATGGCTGCCAGCATGATTTTCCCTTTTTATATTTTGCTAATCAAAAATGTAGGCACCAGTTATTCGCAATTCGGATGGGCATATGGAATATTCTCACTGACTGCAGCACTTAGCTATCCTTTAATCGGAAAATTCACTGACAAAGCGGGTGACAAAGCATTTCTCCTTTTCTATTCATGGGGAATGGCACTAATCCTTCTTGCCTTTCCTCTCGCATATGAAATTTGGCATGTCTATCTCCTGCAGATCATAATGGGGCTCCTTGGAGCTGTACAAAAAAACACTGAAAAAACGGTACTTGCAAGATATGTTACGAAGACAACAGCGGGTGAGGAAATTGGAAACTACCATGTCTGGACATCCATTGGCGCAGCTACTGCCGTAATCGCAACCGGGTATTTAGTGGACTTTTTAACGATTGGCAGCATTTTTTATCTAGCATCCCTAATTTTTGCCTGGAGTGGTTTTATTATAATGAAGATGGAGAAAAACACTTCACTATATAATGTAGAATAAATAAAAAAATATTAGGATTTATTACTAGTTAGCACTAATAAATCAGTTACCCCTTTTAGTAGAAGAAGCATCTGCATTAACCTCAGCAGATGCTTCTTCTACTATATAAATCATTTGCGGATCAAAAAACAAAAAATGAACTAACAAAGATATATTAAACCTGCTCCCCTTTTCTCAATTTGATTTCGTTAAATATACGCAATTCTAAAATTACTCCGTTTATTAGTACAATTAAAGACTAACGAACAATAGCACTTAATATAAAAAACTACTTTCTTATCAACATGGTTATTATTTTTTCGTCTGATAAAACTAATGACATCATAATAACACCCATTCCAATCAACTGTTGAATAGACAATGCTTCATGTAAAAAGAAAAAGCCTAAAATCATTCCTATGACTGGCACTATATAATTACTAAATGACGTAAATAACGCGCCTTCTTGCCGAATCATCCTATTAAATAATGCATAAACAACACCAGCGTGGAAAATGCCTAAAATGACTAAGTAAATAGTTTGAGGTCGTTCTAAATCCAATTCGAAAGATTGCTCAAACACAAGGGACATTGGGATGAGCATTGCACTGGCAATCAGTAATACATTTCTCATATGAATAACGGAAGATCCCTCGTTTAATTTCTCCAGGATAATCAATGATAATCCAAAACTCATAGCTGCTAATATCAATAGGATATTACCCTGAATGCTGTTGAAAAGATCTTGAAAACCGTGTGTTGGCCAGGAAAGAAAGACAATACCTGCAAATCCGAATAGGATACTTGTAATCTCCGGCATTGTGCTTTTTCTTTTGAAAAATGCTATTAAAAAGAGGATAGTAAAAACAGGAACCATTCCAATCAACATCGCTGCGACACTACTAGGCACCGTTTTCTGGCCTTGTGCAATGAATGCAAATGGGAGTACAACCTCGAAAACCGCAATGATTATATACCATTTATAATAACTCTTATTTACTCTTCGCTCTTCTTTCGATAAAAAAAAGCCAATGAAGAGTAAACAGATACCACCAATACATGCTTTGATGGCTGACAAAGTAATAACCCCAACATCATCTATAACTAATGCAATAAAGAAGAATTGAGATCCCCATATACAACTAATCAAGAGTAATAAAACATATTTATTCATTCACTTTACTCCCCTTTATCATCAAAGGATCGGCAATAGTCTTACTAATATGCTTTGACCGATTACTACCAAAATAGTTCGTGCCAATTACACCAACAAGAATAATCATCGCACCTACAACGTGATAATAGTGAATGGATTCATGTAAGAAAATCACCCCAGCTATGATCGTAATCAATGTTGCTAAATTACTAAAAACGCTCATTTTAGAGGCAGGTAATATAGATAATGCATAGTTTGATAAAAACCCAGTAAGCAGTGACGATAATGCACCAAGATATACGATTGAAATGAGAAATGAACTACTTGTTAAGGGTAAAAAAAAGCTACTAATTGATTGGTTAATTATATGGTTGATGATGGCCATACTATTAAAAGCAACAAAACCAACGAACGTCATCACATAAGTTAACGTAAATAGTGAATATTGCTTTGATAATGTCCTTGCTACCACATTATAGAAAGCGGCAGCAATCGAGGATAATAAGATCAGTATCGTTCCTTTCAAACTATGAGCCTCAAGTTGCAAGTCGTTCATGACAAAGATAAAGATAACCCCCATCACAGATAAATAAAGAAAAAATTTTTGACCTTTACCAGCATATTCTTTCAAAAATAATGAAGCTGATAATAACGTAAAAATTGGTATGGTCGCTTGGATAATACCCGCTTCTGAAGATGAGGTATAAACGAGACCAAACACTTGAAATGTAAAGAATAAAATTGGATAAAGGAACACCAACGGAAGAATTTTCAAAGTATCCTTTGCCCTCATCTTCACTGAAGTCCTCCTATACAACAGCTTTAAAATTATAGCGATCAAAAAAGCCATCGTAAATCGATGTGCTAAAGTATCTAGCGGACTCGCTTCTATTAATGATATTTTTGTAAAGATAAATGAAAATCCAATAATAATGGCATATACTATCGCCGCAAAATAGGCTTTTTTTTGTTCTGACATATGTGTAAATCCTCCTTTTCATCACCCGGCCGGTTGTTAGTATCGTATTAAAAGTTCCACTACGATACAATACAAATAAGAAGCATCTGTAACGGTACAGTTTATAGGAGGTATTCATGCTAAAATACGTAGCTTTGTTTAATGAATTTGAATCTCTCATCCAGAATGGACAGCTCAAAGCGGGCTTTAAACTCCCATCTATTCGTCAATTAAGCGATAAACATCAATGTAGTAAAAGTACAGTCTTGAAAGCCCTGCAAGAATTGGAAAAGAGRCATTTAATCTACGCGGTTCCTAAAAGTGGATATTATGTCGTGCAAAAAGAATTTGATGCTAAAAGTGAACCAACTTCGGAAATCGATTTTGTTACCTCCGCTCCTGCTTGGCATCAATTTCCGTATCATGACTTTCAACATTGTATCAACAAAGCTATCGATACCTATCAGCAAGAATTGTTTATCTATGGCACTCCAAAAGGACTACCCTCTTTAATTAAAGTAATACAAAAACAATTAGAGCAATATCAGGTATTCGCAAAAGAAGAACAGATTTTCATTACTTCTGGCGTGCAACAAGCACTTTCCTTATTAACGTTCATCCCCTTTCCAAATGAACGTACCCATATACTTGTGGAACAGCCCAGCTATCATCTATTTATGGAACAATTGAAAGCGTACAAGATTTCCGTGCTAGGAATCCAAAGAACAGCAGAAGGTATTGATTTAGGGGAATTAGAGAGGATATTTAGAAGTCAGGATATTAAATTTTTTTATTCGATGCCTCGTTTTCATAATCCGTTAGGGACTTCTTACTCTAAAAAGGACAGAGAAGAGATACTAAAACTTGCTGTAAAGTATGGTGTTTATATTGTAGAAGATGATTATTTAGCAGATTTCGAAGAAAATTTGAAGGTAGACCCTATTTTTTCCGAGGATACTCATCAAATGGTCATTTATTTAAAAAGTTTCTCTAAAATAATGTTTCCAGGATTACGCATAGGTGTCGCTGTATTGCCTAAATCATTAGCAGACAGCTTCCAACTTTATAAAAGAACAGCTGATATTGATAGTTCAATGATTTCACAAGCAGCCTTGGAAATCTACATAAAAAGCGGCATGTTTGAACGTCATAGAAACAAAGTACGTCTGTCCTATTTAATGCGTGCAAACTTGCTATATGATGCTCTAGAAAAGCACTCTACCCTTGGCTTTTATCGCCCAGCATCCATATGTATGAATTCTCATATCGTGCTACCTCATCGTTTAAATAATGCTAACCTCATAAAAAACTTACAGAATCAACAAGTTCTTGTAGAGACGATAGGTCAAAATTATATTGACGGCTTTCACCAAGAAAAAATATTAAAATTAAATGTGTCCAATACAAATATACAAAAGCTAGACCAAGGAATAGCTCTCATTTTTAAAGAATTGAATAACAAACAGAACTATTACCTATAAACTAACTTAACATGCAGCTTTACATTTTAAAATATCATTTCAGGATAACATTTACATTTGTGATTCTGAAAAAGCATGTGCAAAATGAGTACAAACAAAGAAAGAGCCAATTTAGAATTGGCTCTCAACAAAGTTTTTTTTCCTAGCCCACTTTATTTGTAAAATTTAATACGGTCTTCAAG
>NZ_JBFUIB010000280.1:0-4934 GCF_056402095.1 Peribacillus sp. P4_C12 | reverse complement strand
TTTTTATGTTAAATCATCATCAAAAACAATCAGAAGAAACCATCAACAAATTAATGCGATCAGGAATTGAATTGTTTTCTAAGCAAGGCTATTCTAGTACAAGCATTGATCAAATTGTAAAACATGCTGGTTACTCTAAAGGTGCTTTCTATGCTCATTTTTCCACCAAAGAGGAGTTCTTACTGAGGTTGATAAAAGAAGGTATTGATTTCTATTTTGAGGATTTAAAGGAAGCTCTTACTCAAAAAGGTTGTGATTTACTAAATACATTTAAAGAATATTCTATGCGTTTAGTGAATGAGGCTTATGAAAAGGGGTCTTCTCCTATGCTTCTCCAAGGATGTATGGTTTCGAATGAATTACCTCAGATAAAAGAAAAGCTTATTCTCCAGATGGAGGAATGGAGGTCATTCCTTACACATTTATTTCAGAAAATGAAGGACGAAGGTATTGTCGGAAGTCCATTGGATGCTAGAACTTTAGCGACGGCTAGCATGGCTCTTTTTAATGGATTTAATSTGCAACATTTTGTTGATAATCGAATTCAAATACAGGACATGTTAARTGTTTTTWTTGAATTGCTTCAAATYCAASAACCTAATAAATAAGAACATTATTTCTAAATGAGAATAAAAGGCAACTTGTAAGTCTCTAAGAAACAATAAAAAAAGAAGCTTCAAAGAGCTTCTTTTTTTATTGACCGAATAGTCGATTCCTTACGTAGAGGAGATCGACTTTTTAGGTTGAAATTCTCTTAGCGTATAAAATTTCCGGAATGGGCGTATAGAATTGTTGTCATCGTTCGTAAAAGTAGACTTTTTCGAACAGTTCTTTTTTCTATAAAATGTCCGTATTTTAACGTTCGTTAAAATACAAAAACACTTTACGAACGTTCTTTGTTTTGTTGATACTTTTACGAACGTTTTTGATAGAATAAGAGAGAGAAAATCGAAAAAGGGAGTAAAAAAATGGATGTGCGTAAATTCGGATACATAAGAGTTAGTAGCAAAGATCAAAATGAAGGACGACAACTTCAAGCCATGAAAGAAAAGGGGCTTGATGAACGAGATATCTTTATGGATAAACAAAGTGGGAAAAATTTTGACCGAGAACAATATAAACTATTAAAACGGATGATCCGGAAAGGTGATGTCCTATATATTCATTCACTCGATCGTTTTGGAYGAAACAAGGAAGAAATTCTAAAAGAATGGAATGACATCACGAAAAATATCCAAGCAGATATCGTTGTGATGGATATGCCTTTGTTGGATACAACTCAATTTAAGGATAGTTTAGGGACTTTCATTGCAGATCTGGTTTTACAAATCCTTTCCTGGATGGCGGAAGAGGAACGGGACCGTATTCGAAAACGACAGCGTGAAGGAATTGATGTGGCTCTGAAAAGTGGGGTAGCATTTGGTCGACCGAAAGTTCAGGCTACAGAGGAGTTCAAGGAAGTCTATGATCGTTGGAAATCAGGAGAGATAACAGCCGTTACAGCGATGGGTGAATTAGGAGTTAAAAAGACGACTTTTTATAAGTTGGTTAAGGAATATGAGATAGACTTTCAAAGTAGCAACATATAATAGAAGAAGCCTTTGCATGGAAAGCAAGGGCTTAATTTTACTAAACTAATAAAGGGAAATCCCCCCCCTAAATTCACGAAAAAACATAACTAATGTTGCTATTTAAGAATGCTTGTTTAAATGTCTTAAATATCCTCGACCAAACTTTTAATACTTGATAAAGTGCTTCTTTACGGAACTGCCACATTTAAACTAAATCTAGACTAAATAGTAGTACCAAAGGCGTTCCAAAATCAAAGTTTCAACTATACCCTTTATGAAACTACATTAGCGTACAAAATTCCTGAAATGTTAGTGAGACTCCCTAATAAAAATAGAAATTTTTATAACAAAGTTTTCATATCCAGTTACCGATAATTCATCTAAAATGACATCTTCAAAAAAATAGTCATCTAATAACAACTTATTTTCATTGGCAAATCCAAGCATTTTTAAATAGGTTTCTTCTATTGAGTCATAAMCATTTGTATGGTAAGCAGTTAAGTAGTCACCTTCTTTTTTTGAATAAACATTAGCGTTTGGCAATGGTGATGAAATTTTTGTATAAAAAAACCTATATGATTCATAATTGCCTTTACATATATTTTTAAGATTAATCATTTGCCCTACAGAAAAACGAGAAGCAATATTGTGCTCATCACAACGTTTTATATGATTTGCAAAAGATACAGCAATACTTCGTTGATCTGAATTGGGAATTGCATTTGTAAGAAACAGCAATTCCTTTTTTTCTGTTGATATAAAAATTTTTTCCGTATTTATATTAAATAGAGATTGAGTAGTTTTTATCTTTTGTGAAATCACTTCTTTTATAGCAATAAGTCTATTGATTTCCTTATCAATTTTTTCATTCTGTGTATTTAAAAGAGATATTAGTTTTTCTGGATTTCTTCCGTCTAAATAACTATTAATTTCTTTTAATGGCATTCCTAATTCTTTTAGTGAAGATATAACAAAGAATGGTTCAACTTGAAAAGTAGAATAGTATCTATACTCATTCTCATCTTTTAATTCAGGAGAAAAAATTCCTAACTTATCATAGTGAAAAAGTGTATATTTTGAAACACCGACAAGTTTTGCAAATTCACCCGTTGTAAAATGAATTTTTTTATTTTCACTCATAATAAACCCCCTATTGACTATAGTGTAACACTACACCTTATTATAAGGAATATGAATGAATTTAAACTTCAAGGAGAAGTATAAAACATTAATATATATAAATTGTAATTTTATGAAATGGAGATAGAAAAATGAATAATAAAAATGAAAAGGCTTTTAGATATGCTGGAGAATTTGAGAAGCAGAAAGCAGTTATGCTTTGTTGGCCTGCAGAAGCATATTCAGCCAAAGAATATAATGTTCACGATGTTTTTGTTGAGGTTATAAAGAATCTTGTTGGGGAAGTTGAAGTATTTGTAAACTGTGGTGTAGAGGGAACAATTACAATTTGTAAAAAAACACTATCAAACGCTGGAATAGATATAGATAGAATTCAGTTTACTCAATTTGCAGATGTAAGTTATTGGGCTCGTGATTATGGTGCTGATATTCTTATAGATGACAACGGTAACATGCGTCTTGTAAACTTTAAATTTAATCAGTATGGGTTGACAGATGACAAAGAACCAACTTCTTTTGAGACAACTAAGATAGCACCACATCAGGCAATTGAATTTGGATGTTTTGACATAGTAAATTCTGACCTTATTTCTGAGGGAGGAGATCGAGAATTCAATGGAAATGGAGTGCTTATGACAATTGAGGATACTGAAGTGACAAAACGTAATCCTCAATATTCTAAAGAACAAGTTGAGGATGAATTTAAGAGATTATTCAATCTTGAAAAGGTAATTTGGATCCCACATGCTACTTTTGATGATGAGGAAATGTTAGATGGAATATTAGATGTTGTGGATGGAGAACCCGTATATCGTAGTGCATCTGCAAATGGTCATATTGATGAAATGTGTCGTTTTGTAAATGAAAATACTATTTTACTAGCAGAAGTAAGTGAAGAAGAAGCTGAGAAACTAAATTCTGCTCAAATTACAAAAGAATGTTTAGATAAGGCATATGAAGTGGTAAAAAATGCTACAGATATTAACGGTGAAAAATTTAAAATAGTGCGTATACCTTGTCCAGAACCGATATATATAACTGCAGAATCAGGAGATGAAATATATGACCTATGGCAGTGGTGTAAAGAACTAGAAGGTGCTACTGATACATTAAGAGATGGTTCTCCATTCCCAAGTGGAAAAATTAAAATGCAGCCAGCGCTTAGTTATTGTAATTTCCTTATTGTAAATGGTATTGTATTAGGTCAAAGTTATTGGAAAGAAGGATTACCAGAAATAATTAAGGAAAAAGATGAGCAAGCCAAGAAAGTTTTAGAAGCTATTTTCCCAGATAGAAAAGTAATTACGATAAATACAACAGCACTTAATATTTTAGGTGGTGGTATTCACTGTATTACAAAGAATATTCCTAATTAAATAGGTCTTTTAAGCAAGAGAATGTGCTTTAAATTTTACTTGGAATATGTATATGATAAAATTCTCGAAGTGAAGACAAATAGACGGAAGATTTTTAAAACTATCGAGGCAGGACATTTTATGATGTTGACACGTAAATTTCAATCGTATACTATGAGTTAAATTATAATATTGAAAATTCTGTGATGAAGAGAGTAGTTCATTTTGAAATGGAAAGCGAGTTAGGGATGGTGAGAGCCTAATGCAGGACGGATGAATGAAGCGCACTTTGGAGAAATTTCTTGAAACGTTTAGTAGGGAACATCGGGGAGTCACCTCGTTAACAATGGAAAGTGGTCACAATTTGTGGCAACTAGAGTGGTACCACGGGAATCTATGCTCTCGTCTCTTATTTAGAGGCGGGGGCTTTTTTGTTTAGGAGGGAAAATGACGATGAATAAACAAATTGCAGCCTTGATTTCAACGGCTTTAAACAATGAAATGCCARCAAGTGAAATAGAAAAATTAATGGAAAAGCCTAAATTAATGGAGTTAGGTGATGTCGCCTTTCCGTGCTTTACTCTTGCAAAAAATTTCAAAAAATCGCCTCAAGTGATTGCGTCTGAAATAGCTGAACAATTAAACAGTAAGTTGATCCAAGAAATGAACGTTGTGGGTGGTTATCTGAATATCTTCGTTAATCAACAGATGGTGACGGAAAATGTGCTGCAAACCATATTAGGTGAAAAGGATCAGTATGGTTCAAAGCAGCCTGTACAGGAAAGTGTCGTGATTGATTATTCCTCCCCCAATATTGCCAAGCCTTTTTCGATGGGGCACTTACGTTCAACGGTCATAGGGAATGCAC
>NZ_JBFUIB010000279.1:0-4937 GCF_056402095.1 Peribacillus sp. P4_C12 | reverse complement strand
ATGAAAATGTGGCGCGTTTTAACGGTTTCGCCCATATTCATCCATATCAAGATCCAGCGACTGTACAGGGAGCCTTGGAACTATTATTTGACTTGCAAGAACATTTAACAGAAATCACAGGGATGGATCAAGTGACCTTACAGCCAGCAGCAGGTGCACATGGTGAATGGACAGGATTAATGATGATTCGTGCCTTCCATGAAGCGAACGGCGATACAGCACGGACGAAAGTGATAGTTCCTGATTCGGCACACGGTACGAATCCAGCTTCCGCCACTGTTGCGGGGCTCGAAACGATTACGGTAAAATCAGATGAAAATGGCTTAGTTGACCTTGAAGATTTAAAGCGCGTGGTAGGTTCGGATACAGCGGCTTTAATGCTGACGAATCCCAATACATTAGGATTGTTTGAAGAGAATATTTTGGAAATGGCAACACTTGTCCACGATGCTGGTGGGAAGCTTTATTATGATGGGGCCAATCTTAATGCAGTCCTATCTAAAGCCCGCCCAGGTGATATGGGCTTTGATGTGGTCCATTTAAATCTCCATAAAACATTTACAGGTCCACATGGTGGTGGTGGCCCGGGTTCTGGTCCTGTCGGAGTAAAATCGGATTTGATTCCTTACTTGCCTAAACCACTCGTGGTCAAACGAGATGAGCAATTTATGCTGGATTATGATCGCCCGCAATCCATAGGAAGAGTTAAACCTTATTACGGAAACTTCGGAATAAATGTGAGGGCTTATACGTACATTCGTTCTATGGGTCCTGATGGTCTTAAGGCTGTCACGGAGAATGCGGTCATCAATGCGAATTATATGATGCGTAGGTTGGAACCATATTTTGATTTACCATATAATCGCCATTGTAAGCATGAATTTGTGCTTAGTGGCCGCCGGCAAAAGAAGTTGGGCGTCCGAACACTCGATATTGCCAAAAGATTACTAGACTTCGGCTATCATCCACCTACTATTTACTTCCCGTTGAACGTGGAAGAAGGAATGATGATAGAACCGACTGAAACGGAGTCAAAGGAAACTCTCGACGCGTTCATTGATGCGATGATTCAGATAGCTAAGGAAGCGGAAGAAACTCCGGAGATCGTACAGGAAGCGCCACATACAACAGTTATTAAAAGGCTGGATGAAACGCTTGCTGCAAGAAAACCAGTCCTCCGTTATCAGGCTTAATAGCCTAAATAAAAATCCCTGCCATCTGGGCGGGGATTTTTATTTTTTATATGTATAGAGAATGACCGGCTGGAAATGAATATACCATAAGACATAATAAGCTATAAGACGGCATTTCATTTCAATTTTTAGTATGATAGCTTTTTAATTAAAAAGAGCCCATGCGGAGATGGGTTCTTATTTCTTTGCTTTAATTTTACCGGTCCACATTTTGAAACCGCCTTTTAGGTGAAACAGTTCTTTGTAGCCTTTTTTGTATAGCATGGCTGCAGCTCTTCCGCTGATGATTTCGCTTTGAGCGTACAAGTATACAGGCTTGTCCGGCCTAATTTCGACCAGGCGTGTTTTCATTTGAGTCATAGGGATGTTTCTTGCGCCTAAGATATGACCATTATCAAATTCATTTGGTTCCCGCACATCGATTAGTTGTACTTTTCTGTAGTTAGCAATAAATTCATCCTGTGTTAACGTTTTAACGATTTTACGCTGGCGGTACCAATTAAAAAGTGAATACGCAATAACCACTCCTATGATGATGAGCAGTGTATATAATAATTCCAAACATAAAAACTCCCTTCTACCTAACGAATACAGACAATCTTTATTATATAATTGCTTTAACTAATAATCAAAAAATATTTTCGTAAAATTCTTTATCGACTTAATGGTACTTTCTTTTTTAGAGTGTTAAAGTCTGTTAAACTACTAAATGTGAGTTTTTTTATGACGGAATTACTGACTTACTTTTAAACAGTCTACATGAAATGAGGGGTAAGGATGACAAAAGAAAAATGGGGATTTATAGATTCTGGATATTGTTCACCAGCTTTTAATATGGCGATKGACGAAGCTCTTTTAAACTGGCAGAGTAAAGGGGAAATACCACCGATTATACGCTTTTATGGTTGGGACCCAGCTACATTGTCGATTGGTTATTTTCAAAAGGCAGAATCTGAAATTGATATAGAAGAAGTTAAAAGGCAGGGCCTCGGTTTTGTTCGCAGACCAACAGGAGGACGTGCTGTACTGCACGAACATGAATTGACTTATAGCGTAATTGTCCCAGAATCCTATCCGGGAATGCCTACTACTGTTACTGAGGCATATCGAGTTATTTCTGAAGGAATATTAATGGGGTTCAGGAATCTTGGATTGGATGCTTATTTTGCTGTACCTCGAACCGAGCAGGAGAAAGCCGCATTAAAAACACCAAGATCTTCGGTTTGCTTTGATGCGCCAAGCTGGTATGAATTGGTTGTTGAAGGCCGGAAGGTAGCTGGCAGTGCACAAACAAGGCAAAAAGGTGTAATCCTTCAGCATGGGTCCATTTTACTTGAACTTGATGATGAAAAGCTCTTTAGCGTTTTTAAATTCTCAAATGACAGGGTTAAAGAGAGAATGCAAAAAAGCTTAAAAAACAAAGCCGTGGCCATTAATGATATTGCTGGAAGAAAGATTACCATCCCTGAAGCAAAAGTTGCTTTTGAAAAAGGTTTTGCCGATGGACTATCGATCGAATTAGAGCCATACGTCCTCACTGAACAGCAATTGCTGGAAGTGAAAGCCATTGCAGAAAGCAAATATGAAAGCGATGAATGGAATTTTTTGAGATAGAAGAAGCAGGATAATTAGAACAGATAATAAAAATGTTTTTTCAGATTTTTGCAAACAAATAAGCTTTTCCTTGCAACGATAAGCACTAACAAGGACAGGGAAAAAGCAAGGTTCAAATTAATTGAAATCTGATGAAAAATTATTATAAATCGACATTTTCCTCCCTTTTACTAACTATATTAATTGATTTATCGTTTGACAAAATTAAAAGTTAATCAACACAAACACAATATATAGTAGTCGAAATATTKATTGCGACACTATATATTGATTTTTGAGTTTCGCTATGATAAATTTAGGGTAACTTGTTAAGCGAAACGGACATGTAAGACTACATATAAATTTTTGCAGCAAGAACGGATCTTGAAACATATAAAGGAGAGGGAATTATGTCGGTTGTAATAAAAGAAGCTATAAAGGTTGATCTAGAAAGGTTGAATAAGGATATTTCTTTATTTCCCCAGGTCCATCCTGTAACAGCTGATATGAAAATGACGCATAAAGGCGTGTCCCGTCTAGTTATGCTTGACCGCTATTCTTTTAAGGATACTGAAAAAATTACGCTCTCGACTGGCGATTTTGTAGTATTGACGATTAAGGAAGATCCGAAATTCCCTGCACGGGGTCTTGGTTACATCGTTGAAATAGATTGGGAAACGAAAAAAGCTAAGGTATTAGTGGATGATGAATTCCGCGGAGCATTAGATAACCCGGAAGAAGTGGAAACGGGGATTGTAAATCGACCGCTTGATATCATTGAAAAGCCGCTTGAAATATACTATGAACAAATTGCAAAACGTAATGCAACGGGATTGGCTTCAGTGGAAAAGACTGAAGAAAAAAGAACGGAATGGTTCAATAAGTTCTATGAAGAATTAAAGAACCTTAATTTTGTCCCAGCAGGACGTGTATTATATGGAGCCGGTTCTAACACGGATGTTACTTATTTTAATTGCTATGTAATGCCATTTGTTCCGGATTCACGCGAAGGAATTTCCGAACATAGAAAGCAAGTCATGGAAATCATGAGCCGCGGAGGCGGTGTAGGTACGAACGGATCGACACTTCGTCCAAGAAATACATTGGCAAAAGGGGTAAATGGAAAATCCTCCGGTTCAGTTTCATGGCTTGATGATATTGCGAAATTGACCCATCTTGTTGAACAGGGCGGAAGCAGACGCGGTGCACAAATGATTATGCTTGCGGATTGGCATCCAGACATTGCTGAGTTCATTATTTCGAAAATGCAAAATCCACGGATTCTTCGCTACTTAGTGGAAAACACAAAAGATGAAACCATCAAAAAGTACGCTACAGATAAATTAAAATTCACTCCGCATACCGAACAGGAAACGGCTATGTACCAAGGTATTATCAACTATAAAGAGATTCCGGGTTTAGGCGGATTTAGCGAGAAAATCATTAGAGAGGCCGAGGAAAAGGTTCGTACAGGCGGAACGTACAGTGTCCATAATGCCGATTTTCTAACAGGCGCCAATATCTCGATTTGCTTGACTAAGGAATTTATGGAAGCTGCCGAACAAGATGGCGAATATGAATTGCGTTTCCCGGATGTTGAAAGCTATAATGCTGAAGAAATGGCGATTTATAATGAAGAATGGCACAATGTCGGTGATGTACGCGAGTGGGAAAAAATGGGCCGCAAAGTCCGTGTTTACCGTAAAATCCGAGCTAAAGAGCTTTGGAACTTAATTAATATTTGTGCTACTTATTCTGCTGAGCCTGGTATTTTCTTTATTGATAATGCTAACGAGATGACAAATGCAAAAGCATACGGACAACAAGTTGTAGCAACGAACCCATGTGGTGAACAGCCACTGGCTCCATACTCTGTATGTAACCTAGCAGCTGTCAATTTAGCAGAAATGGCTGATAAAGATAACAAAACAGTTAACTTTGAGAAACTTAAGCAGACCGTAGAAGTGGGTGTGCGTATGCAGGATAACGTCATTGACGCAACCCCTTACTTCTTAGATGAAAACAAGAAACAAGCACTCGGCGAGAGACGGGTTGGTCTTGGTGTTATGGGTCTACATGATTTGTTAATCTATTGTGAAACGGAGTACGGATCTGAAGAAGGGAATATCCTGGTAGACAAGGTGTTTGAAA
>NZ_JBFUIB010000278.1:0-4942 GCF_056402095.1 Peribacillus sp. P4_C12 | reverse complement strand
AAACAGTATTTGCCTATGATTTTGAAGGGAAAAGACATGATGTCGGAGTTGTAGATGGCTTTGTAAAAACTACCATTGAATTTGCGYTGCAACGTCCTGAATTGAGAGACGACATTTTAAGAGAATTGGAAAGTATACTCAAAAAGCATAAGGCAGTTAAGTAGTTTTTTTACATTAATTCTTATGAGATTATCTTTAACTTTAACTAGGCTAATGGATAGGAATTTATAACAACAAGGGCAAAGGATAGTTTAATCATTTGCTTTGTTGTTTGCTGCATTTTTATTAAAAATGATGAATCTAAATGAAAAAGTTTAAAATATCAATCAGGCGTGACATAGACCTTTGCGATTATTTTATAGTTTAATATATAAACTATTGTAATGTGTATTAAGTGATCCCTAAAGATAATTGAGAACAAAAGATTCAAGAGATGTTAGATAATAAAGTTGATATTTTTATCATGGGTATATTTAGAAGTGAAAGTGCTATTTTCATATAGATTATTGTGAAGTAATATACTTACTAAGACAGAGGGAATATATAGCTTAATAATCAAAGTAAAGCTCTATAAAATTAGTAATAAAAAGTCACCAACTATTGAAAATTTATTGTTGCTATTATTTATCCTTGGAAAGATAATTGTGATTTTGAATCAGGTGAAAATTTAATCAAAAAAGGGGATGCCCAGTTAGTGAATAAGAAAGTATTAAAAAGAAAAATCGATTTCCTTAAAGAACCAATTGTTAATTATTTATCAAAGGAAAATCATCAGCGTGTAAATAATTATGCAAAGTTTTATGATAAGTTAATTGTGAAAAAAAACACTATATTTTATGAGAGTCGCGATGGGAATAGTATCACTGACAGTCCATACGCGATGTTTAAATATATGATAGGAAATCAAGACTTTAAAGATTTTGTGCATATATGGTCTATTCAAGATTTTAGTGCGCTTTCAGGTGTAATATCAACGTATAAAGACATGCCTAATGTTAAATTTGTTCAACGTAACTCAAAGGACTATTTTAAGTATTTAGCAACAAGTGAGTACCTAATTAATAATTCAACATTCCAGTCTTTTTTTATACCAAAAAATGATCAAGTTTATATTAATACTTGGCACGGTACACCGCTTAAAAATATGGGTTTTGATATACCGGGTAATCCATCACTCTCTCAAAACGTTTTAAGGAACTTTTTAAGCACAGAATACATTTTGAGTCCTAATGCTCATACTACCAAAATATTTACTGAAAGCTATAAATTAAACGGATTGTATAAAGGGAAAATTATCGAAGAAGGATATCCAAGAATTGACTTAACTCTGAATACAAATCCTGAAGAGTTTAATGATTATTTAAGAACTTTAGGTTTAGGAATCAATGGTAGTAAGGAGAATATTTTATACGCTCCAACTTGGAAGGGAACAAATCTTTCTAAAGTGAATAACGATGTTCTTCAAATCATTGCAGATATAAATTATTTAGAAAGTCAAATCGGTGATCAATATAATATTTTGATTAAGGTGCACCCTTATCTTTATAAAGAAGCTAATAAGCACACAGAAATCAAGGAAAGATTGATCCCTGATTATGTGGATACAAATGAATTGCTTGCTACTGTTGATTTGCTTATTACTGATTATTCTAGTATTTTCTTTGATTTCCTTGTTACCAATAAGCCAATTCTATTTTACACTTGGGATGCTGATGTTTATACAGAGCAAAGAGGGCAATATCTTAAAAATGATGAACTTCCTGGCCCGATGCTTTTTAACTCGAAAGAATTAGTTAATGCAATTAAGGATATTAAAAATGTGAAAATGAGTTATTGTGAAAAATATAAAATGATGCAGGAGAAATTCACGAACTATGAAGATGGGAAAGTAACAGAGCGAATTGTCCTTAATATATTCAATAGGTCTTCGAAAGAACTCAACACCATTACTGGTCTAGATTCCTCAAAGGAAAAAATATTAATATATCCGGGAGGTATGAGAAATAACGGGATTACATCTTCTTTCCTCAATTTAATGAATAACATAGACTATGAGAAATATGATGTTAGTTGTTTTACTGCTACTCCTCACTCTAAAGAAGTCTTGAAAAATTTGGACAAGGTAAATAAGAATGTGCGTTTTCTTTTTAAACCTGGACTACCTGCTTATAAATTTTTTGAAGTATATAGGAATAAATTTATTAATAATAGAGGGGAAAGAGGTTTTTTAGGGAAAAAGCTTTACCCCGAAAATGCATATGTTAGAGAACATGCACGCTTATTCGGTAAAACTAAATTTGACTTTGTTATTGATTTTAGTGGGTATAGTCTTTATTGGGCTAAATTTCTCTTGTCCGCAGATGCAAAAAAGAAAATTTGTTATTTGCATAATGATTTGCTCTCTGAGAGTGAGAAAATTATTAATGGAAAGAGACCTCATCGTATAAATCTGAGGGGACTTTTTTCCGTATATAATCGATTTGATAAACTTGTAAGTGTTTCTAAGGGAACAATGGAATTAAACCGAAAGAATTTGTTAGAGTATGCAGACTATGATAAATTCGATTATGTTATGAATTCTATCAACCCAGAGAAAATCCTTCAAATTGAATCAAAGGAACTGGAAGTTATAGAAAATGACGAAAAGTCATTGATTACAGAAAATTTCAAAGCCAGAGCGATATTAAAGGGTATTAATAAATACTACGCTTGGAATATCCTTCCTGGTAATTTGGGTGCAACTAAGTTTCGTCTAGGAAAACGATTTGAAAATGCTGAAATTGTGATTTCAAGAAAAGCAAGAGATGAGTATAATACTTTTTGCAAATTCAGTTTTAACAATCAAATTATTGGCTGGATAACCGATGAGGCCATTGAGTTAATGCCTGACAATATTATTTACGAAAAAGATCTTGATAAAATCGCAAAACTGGTAAGACCAGGGGGAAACCATATTTGGTCTAAACCATACAAGGTTGAAGGCACATACAAAGTTTCTACTAGTCTAGATTTTAAAGGTATTATTGTGAAAGTTGATAAGGAAGTAAAAACACAACATTCGATATATAGTAGAATTTCAATTAATGATACGTTAATAGGGTGGATAGATAATTCAGCTTTATCTATTCTTGAACATTGTTCAATTTATGAAAATTCGAGCAATATAGACAAGAAGAAAATTCATTTAAAAAGAAAGTATATTATATCTAGAAATTACAAAAAGAATAAGAATATAATTGATAATATTGAAAATAGAACTTTGAAAGAAATAAACATTAGTACGCAAATGTATGGAGTAATAACTAAACCAGAAAACCATAAAATTTGGACAAAAGCTTATCCAAATTTTAATGCTAAAAAAATAACTAAAGCAAAAGAGTTTGAAGGTCAAATTGCAAATATTATTAAAGTAAATAAAACCATAAAAGGTATTTATTATCTTTTTGAAATAGATAATGAAAAAATTGGGTGGCTGGATACCAGAGCATTTAAAATTATAGATACACCAATAAAGTTAAAAGAGAGAGAAGTACAGAGCACTTCAGAAATTAATTTTGGGGAAAAGGATTATATTTGGAATAAACCGTATGGGTTACAAGGTGCTAAGACGACGGTGGAAAATTTAAAAAGCCTTAATGGAAGTATAGTCAGTGTAGATAGGGAGGCAGTTACTCTAAAGGGTACTTATTCTCATATAATAAAGGATGGTGTATCTCTAGGCTGGTTAGATAATAATGCTTTAAAAATAAAAGAAGTTTTTGGATTGGAGGTGGATAATCAATTTATCCCGTATCCCAGAAAAGATAATTTTAATTTTGTCAACATGGGTAGATTATCTCCAGAAAAAGGACAAGATAATTTGATTTATGCATTTGCAAGGTTCCAAAAGGAACACAAAAATAGTAAGCTTTATATCTTAGGCCAGGGTCCTTTAAAGGAAGATTTACAGGCCTTAATCAATGAGCTAGATTTGAATAACTCAGTTCATCTTTTAGGACAACTTGAAAATCCTTTTTCGTTTATGAAAAAATGTGACTGTTTTGTTCTTTCTTCACATTATGAAGGTCAACCTATGGTTTTGTTAGAGGCGATGACTTTAGGAATGAAAATTATGGCTACTGATATAATTGCTAATCGAACCGTTTTGGAAGACGGGAAATATGGTTTGCTTGTTGAAGATAGCATTAATGGACTTGAAAAAGGTTTATACTCTACGGTTAGAAAAGAGAATCTCAAAATAGAAAAATTTGATTACAATCAATATAATTCTTTAGCTATGGAAACATTTAATAAATGCTTATAAAGTAGTGGGCAGGTTCTTTTCTCAAATTCAATGAGAAAGGAGTCTGCCCCACTCTATGAATAATCAAAGGACACGAAAAAAGCACAATTGATTTCGGGATACATATTAATTATTTCATCATGGACTTGAAAAAATAATTAATAGTTCAATCGTTTGAAGCGCCATATAACTGATACTGCCATGAATTCGTTTTCAGTTATACCAATCCTTGATATACTGAAAGATACTAGATTTGCTGGTTCAAAAGTCATATGTCTTGTTTGAGTGACTTTTTCATTTTTCATGGAGTATGAAAAGGAATGTATACCCTTAATTTTAATGTTAAAGGTTTTTTAGATTGAAAGGAGTAAATAATTTGATTTTGGTCGTTGGCGGTGCAGGTTATATTGGGAGTCATCTTGTAAAAGAGTTAGTAAATACAGAAGAGGTTATTATTCTAGATAATCTCTCAACGGGTTTTCGTTCGCTGGTGGATTCGAAGGCCATCTTGATAGAAGGGGATTTAGGGGATGAAGCGGTTTTAAATGATATATTCCTTAAATATCCAATTAAAGCTGTTATGCATTTTGCTGCTAATAGTTTAGTTGGTGAGTCTGTTCAAGACCCTTATAAATACTATGAAAATAATGTAAATAATGT
>NZ_JBFUIB010000277.1:0-4942 GCF_056402095.1 Peribacillus sp. P4_C12 | reverse complement strand
CAGGGTACACAGGCCTGCCTCGCTTTAAAAGAGGAAGGATATAAAGTCATCCTGGTTAACAACAATCCGGCAACGATTATGACGGATGATATGAACGCGGATGCTGTCTATTTCGAACCTTTAACAGTAGATGTACTGGAAAAAATCATTGCTAAAGAAAAGCCGGATGGCCTGCTTGCTACATTAGGGGGGCAAACTGGATTGAATCTTGCTTATCAATTGGATGATGCAGGAGTGCTTGAAAAATATAATGTCAAACTATTAGGAACACCAATAGACTCCATCAAAAAAGGAGAAGATCGTGAACTGTTTCGTGAACTAATGTTTGAAATTGATGAACCTGTTCCTGACAGTACAATTGTCCATACTTTAGAAGAGGCGCAAGCTTTCGCCGACAAAATTGGTTTCCCCATAATCGTTCGTCCTGCCTATACACTTGGAGGTACTGGCGGAGGGATTGCTGAGACCATGGAGACATTCAAGGAACTTGTACGAGGCGGACTTCAAGAAAGCCCGATTACACAGTGCTTGATTGAAAGAAGTATAGCAGGGTATAAAGAAGTCGAATATGAGGTTATGCGCGATGGAAACAATACATGCATTACCATCTGTAATATGGAAAATATCGATCCTGTCGGTATTCATACAGGTGATTCCATTGTTGTAGCTCCATCTCAGACCTTATCTGATGATGAGTTTCAAATGTTACGTGCGGCCTCTATAAAAATTATCTCTGCTTTAGGTATCATTGGCGGCTGTAACATTCAATTTGCACTTGATCCGAATAGCAAACAGTACTATTTAATAGAAGTAAATCCACGTGTTAGCCGTTCATCGGCATTAGCATCCAAAGCAACCGGTTATCCGATTGCACGCATCGCTGCAAAACTTGCTATCGGCTATCATTTATCTGAACTTATCAATCCTGTAACGAAGAGTACTTATTCAAGCTTCGAACCTGCTCTTGATTATGTAGCAGTAAAATTTCCACGGTGGCCATTCGATAAATTCACGACTGCCCACCGCAAATTAGGAACTCAGATGAAGGCGACAGGCGAAGTTATGGCATTACACCGTAGCTTTGAAGGTGGAGTCCAAAAAGCTATCGATTCATTAGAATTAAAAACGAATGGACTGCAACTTTTATCATTAAAAGATAAAACTGTTCCAGAACTTTGGGAAAAGCTCGCTGAAAAATCTGACGAACGCATTTTTGTCATTTTTGAAATGCTTCGTAAAGGTGTGACAGTTGAAGAAATCCATAAAGCAACCATCATTGATTATTTCTTCCTTCAATCTTTTGCTTCGCTGATCGAGAAAGAAAATGAAATCACTGCTAAGACAATCGATTTGGTCACCAAAGAAGAACTGCAGCTGTACAAGGAAAAGGGCTTCTCTGACCGTTATCTTGCCTCCGTATGGAAAGTAAGTGAAATCGAAGTGAGAGCACACCGTAAATCACTAGGCATTACCGCCGTTTACAAAACGGTTGATACATGTGCAGCTGAATTTGAATCACATACGAATTATCATTATTCAACATATTTTGGAGAGAACGAACAGAAAAAAACAGATAAAAAGAAAGTATTGATGATTGGCAGTGGCCCAATCCGAATCGGACAGGGAATTGAATTCGATTACTGTTCCGTTCATGGTGTTTATGCACTTCAGGATGAAAATGTTGAAACGATCATGATTAATAATAACCCAGAAACGGTAAGTACGGATTTCGCAACAGCAGATCGTCTTTATTTCGAGCCATTAACCTTGGAATATGTACTGAATGTTATAGAAGCGGAAGATATTGAGGATGTAATTGTCCAATTTGGCGGACAGACAGCCATAAATCTGGCAAAGGGACTGGAAGATTACGGAATTAATTTATTGGGTACCTCATTTGATACGCTTGACCAACTAGAAGATCGCGATCGCTTTTATCAGCTTCTGCAAAAGCTGGAGATTCCACATGTGCCGGGTTCGATGGCCAATAGTGCAGAGCAATTAATTGAGTGTGCTGAGGCGATTGGCTTCCCAGTTCTATTACGCCCATCCTATGTAATTGGTGGTCAGGGGATGGAAATTATCCGGTCGAAGAAAAGCTTACTGAATAGAATTGAAAATGGAACGGCACTTGTATTTCCTGTGTTAATCGATTCTTATATTCCAGGTAAAGAAGCGGAAATCGATTTGATTGCGGATGGCAATGAGATTTATATTCCAATTATTGCTGAACATGTAGAAAAAGCAGGCGTCCATTCGGGAGATAGCATGGCATTACTACCAGCTCAATCCTTATCAGAGGATATCAAAAATAAAATGACTATTTTTGCACAAAAGTTAGTAGTAGAGCTTGGTTATAAAGGTCTTATGAACATCCAATTTGTGATTGAAGGCAATGACGTATATGTTTTGGAAGTAAACCCGCGTGCTAGCCGGACGATTCCAATCATCAGTAAAATCACTAATGTTTCTTTAGTACAGATTGCGACAAAAATATTGCTTGGGAAATACTCGTTGTCGAATGTGTTCGAAAAAACAGGGTTAATGGAAGAAATTCCGTATTCAGTTGTAAAATATCCAGTATTCTCAACGTTTGCACTAAGCGGACTTGATTCAAAAGTAGGGCCGGAAATGAAATCAACTGGTGAAGGCATCGCTATCGGAAAAACGATGACAGAAGCATTAACAAAAGTATTTCATGCTCAAAAGGCTAAACATACTTCAGGTGTGTATCAATCCGAATCAGTCCAATTAAGTGAAGAATTGCTTGTACTAATCAATGAAGCTGGGTTGACATTGACGGATTCCGATTTTGACAAATGGCTTAATGAAGGAAATGCAGCTGTTGTTTTAGCTTATGGAACTACAGAAGAAGATAAGAAGCTAAGATTATTGGCTGCAAAATATCGACTTCTAGCATTTACAGAAGAAGAGACTTTTAAAGCCTATCTTCAATCGTTAGAAAATGCTGATCCAGGCGTTACCGCGCTGCAGGAATGGATTGTAACATATTCGAAAGGAGTGTCACACGTATGAGTTCACTAACGGCACCGACACAAGCGAAGATTTTAAACGGGAAGGATTTTTTGACCATGAAGGAGTCTACACCCACGGCCATTGCAGATCTGTTAAAGCTAGCGCAGACCATTAAAGCCAAATTACAAGCGGGCGAGGAATATACGCCTTTAAAAGGGAAAACGCTGGGGATGATTTTTGAAAAATCCTCCACCCGTACCCGCGTGTCTTTTGAAGTGGGCATGATGCAGCTTGGCGGGCACGCTTTGTTCTTAAGTGGTAATGATTTGCAAATCGGACGTGGAGAATCTATTTCCGATACGGCCAAAGTCCTTTCCGAATATATTGATGGCATCATGATTCGTACCTTCGAGCATGAAAAAATTATGGAATTGTCTGAAAATGCTTCTATTCCAGTCATCAATGGGCTAACAGATCTTGCCCATCCTTGCCAGGTGATGGCGGATTTCTTGACAATTATAGAGTTAAAAGGACAATTAAAAGGCTTGAAAATGAGCTACATCGGTGATGGTAACAATGTGGCACAATCATTGATGGTTGGCTGTGCAAAAATGGGTATGGATTTTTCTATTGGATGCCCAGATAACTATAAACCTGATGTAGATGTTGTCGCCTATGCTCAAAAAGTGGCAAAGGAAAATGGATGTGAAATTGTTGTGACGAATTCAGCAGTTGAAGCTATTAAGGATGCAGATATCGTCTATTCTGATGTATGGACCTCTATGGGGCAGGAAATCGAAAATAGTATCCGTTTAGAGGCGTTTAAGGATTATCAAATCAATAGTGAACTTGTAAAGTATGCAAAGGATAATTATATATTTATGCATTGCTTGCCTGCACACAGAGAAGAAGAGGTAACCGCTGAAGTCATCGATGGACCGAATTCCGTCGTTTTCCACCAAGCTGGAAATCGTCTCCATGCTCAAAAGGCGGTTCTTGTGGATTTAATGTCTTAAAAAAAAGCGTCTACTCTAAAGAGCAGACGCTTTTTTTTTATCAATACGATTTATTTCCCATGGACTAATTTCCTTTTTGCCCTGAATTTTTCAGACATGAAAGAAGTGAACCCGGTAATAATAAAATGGAAAGCATGTAAAGGGGTGAAATCTATGGGGCAAAATCGTCAATTTAAGCCAGGTCAGAAGGCACCTAATAATGGGGCTTACGTAGAAATCGGTGAAACGGGTAGCACGGTATTAAATCCGAAAAAGGTAAAGCTAGAAGCAGGAGATACTTTTCCTGAAACTTCAAATCATAACAGGATATGGACCTATCAGCGAAAGCCATAATAAAATAAAAAGCAGGAAAAGGGACAATTCACTTCCTTTTCCTGCTTTTTTTATGGGAAATAACCTATCCTATTCTTCAGAATAACCGAAAATATTCGAGATTTCTAAAAAACTCTTTCTTAAATATTGGCTTAAGGGATCTTCATAATGATCCGGTATACTTTCAGTGAAGCCAACAGCAGTAATCGCTCCCAATAATTCTGCATTATAATTAAAAATCGGAATGGACATGGAAGAAACAGAAGGTACTAAAGGCTCTTTTGCAAAAGCAATTTTGTATTTCTGTATCGCTTGATATTCCTTAGTTCCTCTAAGGAAGGCCGCGGAAACATTATTATCTTTTTCTATCCAGTCTGCCGTTATGGAAGAATCCTGGAATACAGTGAATACTTTGCCGGAAGAAGAAGATGGGGGAAGGCGCGTGCCTAGCTGGGCCCCAATATTTAAGTTTTGATTGGAATTCCATATCTTTGCTGTGATTGGTCCATCGTATGTCCAAACGGAAAATAACACCGTGCAGGAGGTATGATGGCTGATTTCCTGTAAATAAGGAGTAATTCGGCTTGTGACGTCCTCATTCCCTATAGCTGCCATACCATATTGAATTAGTTTGCTCC
>NZ_JBFUIB010000276.1:0-4956 GCF_056402095.1 Peribacillus sp. P4_C12 | reverse complement strand
TAGAAAACCCGGAACCGCTGGGTCATATTTCACTCTCCGATTCGCCTGAGCTGTTGCACTTAAAGCACCGAAAGTATTACCATGATAGGCACGATACCTAGAGATGAATTTGTATTTCCCCGGGTTTCCATTTTGAGAATGATATTGGCGAGCGATTTTAAAAGCGGTCTCATTCGCTTCAGATCCACTGTTAGTGAAAAAGGTTGTATATGAACCTTTTAAATGTTCACTTATTTTAGAAGATAGTTCAATAGCTGGCTTATGGCTTAAAGTTAATGGGAAGTAAGATAAATTCACCATTTGCTCATACGCTGCCTGAGCAATTTCTTTTCGTCCATGTCCTAAATTCAAGCACCATAATCCAGAAACCCCATCTAAATATTTATCCCCTTTTGTATCGGTAAACCATGAGCCGCTTCCTTCCGTTGCAATCATGGGACTTTCCTTTTCGTTATAACGATGCATCGCATGCCATAAATGATCTTTATCCATTTGAACAAGGTCTTTCGTTTCAGTTTCTAATTTCAATATTGAAACCCCCTTTTTATTTATTGAAATGAATTTTAGTTAAGTAACCTATACCGATCCAACCCAAAATAGAAAACAAGAGTATAAAAATATTGATGTTAAGGAGTAAATAGACGCGATAACTCAAAATACATCCATTAAGTATCGCGCCCATTACCACATTCTTTTTTAGTAATTATTTATCCCAGTTTTTATGATCTAAATGAGCGTACTTTTCTAATAATCTAGTAGGCATTTTTAAAGCGTCTTTTCTAAATGGAGGCGCTAATTGTGTTCCATCCACCTGAATATCAATGACGGTAGGTTTGTTTGATTTTATTGCCGCTTCTATGACAGGCCCTAATTCTTCAGATTTTTCCACTCTAATTCCAACTGCCCCCATCGAACGAGCAACCTCTGCAAAATCTGGATTTTGGATATCTGCCCCCACAAAACGATTATTATAAAAATCGACTTGGTTCTTTTTCTCTGCACACCATGCATTATTATTAAAGACGCACGCGATGACTGGAATGTTTTCTTCAACTGCTGTACTTACTTCATGTAAGCTCATTCCCCATGCTCCATCTCCAACGATTGCTAAAACAGGTGTATTCGGCTCAGCTAATTTGGCACCAAGTGCAGATGGATAAGCAAAACCGGTGTTTCCGAATGTAAGGGCAGCGATGTGTCTACGACTCTGGTTAAATTTCAAGTAAGCGTTTGCAGTTGATGATACATTACCAATATCTGTTGAAACAATAGCATTCTCAGGTAACACTTTTGTTAATTCTAAGAGGGCGCGACGCGGGTTAATTGGCGTCCCATCTATCATCGCAAGTTCTACTAGTTCTTCTTCCCATTTTTGTTTTTCATTTGTTACCTCTACCATCCGCGCTTTTTCTTGTTTTAGGTTAGGTTTAATTTCCTTTAACCGTTTCATAATTTCTCGACTAGCTTCACGAGCATCACCGATAATACCAACTTCAACTGGGTGGGTTCTAGCGATTTGCCTTGGATTAATATCTATTTGAATTATTTTTGCCTCTTTAGGGAAATATTCAATGTCATAACATGGTAATGTACCAAATACGGATAATCTTGTACCAACCGCTAAAATAACATCTGCTTTCTTTAGTGTATTCATAGCAGCTTTTGATCCCATATATCCTATTGGGCCAACAGCTAACGGATGATCTGCAGGAAATGCATCATTATGCATATAGGATACAGCTACCGGAGCTGTCAAGTGTTCTGCTATATTCTTAATTTCCTCAATACCATCTGAATCAACTGTCCCTCTACCTGAAATAATAACTGGATACTCAGCCTCAGCTAAAATTTCAGCTGCTCTATCCAAGGATTCAGATGACCCGCATCCTCGTGAATCTACGCGATATTGATGTGGTTGAAGAATTTGATCCTCCACTTCACCATAGAAATAATCACGAGGGATATCAAATAATACAGGTCCTCTTTCAGCATAAGCAATTCGAAATGCTGTCCGTAGACAATCAGCGACTCGACCTGGGTGGGTCACTCTCACCGTTTCTTTTGTGATAGCCTTGAAAATGGAAACCTGATCACATTCCTGAAAACCATCCCATCCAACAGTTGGTGTACCTGCTGAAGGAGATATTACTACCATAGGAGTATGAGCTTGATTGGCCGCTGCTACAGAGGTTACCATATTGGTCATTCCTGGTCCGTTTTGACCGATAACAACCCCAGCAACACCTGAGACACGACAATAAGCATCTTCCATATGAGCAGCACTTTGTTCATGTCGAACTCCAATAAATCGAATGCCTGCTGTTGGCAATAAATCCAGCATATCCATAAAAGCAGAACCTAGAATTCCCGATATATGTTTGACTCCCTCTGCCACTAATGTCTCAACAATAGCTTCACTTGGTGTCATTTTTACTTTCGTTCCTCTTAACATTTTTGTTTCGACCATTGCACATTCTCCTTAACTTTAATGTATTTCTGATAATGACGTTGCAACGTCCGTACCAGTTATAAGATGTATAATACTACCATTCCATCGAACAGTCAATGAATAAATTGAATAAATTGAATATTTTGAATTTATTTAAAATTAATATCCTAGCACGTACAGATAAAAGTGGTACTATCACATTTTTTATTAATATATCTTTTTTAGCCGCTGATAAATGCATCTTTTTTTTCTGTCAATCTGTAATTAATTCTATCAATTATTTCTAATAAATCTCCTATTTCATCAATAACAAAGTCGGCACCTGCATTTAGAAAACGATTCTCAGCATTCTTCATTCGCTTTTTGAGCTCATACGGATCCATTTCGTTGATTTCTTGTTCAGAAAGGCCTATTTCGCTGCCGCCTTTTAATACACCAACAGTCCACATTCCAGCATGAATCCCCCTCTTTGATGTCACTGATTGTATCACCAACCTTTACAATCTTACTTAGTGGATATACTTGTAGGTTTATAGCCGTTTGAAAGCACATCCAAGGATCGGGACGTCCTGTAGGCACTTCTGAAGACGCGACAATAGAGTCTGGTTGATAGCCCCACTTTTTTGCCTCTCCTGCTACAACATCTATCATTTCACGAGTATAGCCAGTTGTTGAACCAATTTTTATTCCTTGTTGTCTTAAACTGCTAACGAGTTCAATTAAACCAGGTAYAGGCTTGGCGTAATTTTGGAGAACCTTGAATAACAAATCCTCAAAGTCCCTATATAGAGCATTTACATCTTTTTCATTTGGTTCTTTCCCAAATGCTGTAACCCATAAATTCGAGATCCTAGTCATTTTCAGGAGTTCCCTTATGTGGTCAATTTTTAATAAGCCCATTGGTTTTCTTGCTTCCTCAATGGTAATATCAACCCCCCTTATACTAAATACTTCTACAAACACTTGGACCGGTGCAAAACAACCATAATCAACCGTTGTGCCAGCCCAATCAAATATAACTGCCTGAACCCTCCCATTCAGTTCATTTGTACTTTCCAATCTGTTCCCCCCTCCCCATTTATTCCCTCACAAAAAGGGCTTATTCTAAAAAAGCACGTAAAGTCCTCTTGAGACTTTGCGGTAATTGTGGACTGACAATGAAGGAATGTCTCATTTTTTTAAAACATATAGTCTAGCTAAAAAATGCAGATAAYTGAAGAATGTTCATCTGAGGAAATCCATAGAAGCAAACATAGCAATAAATATACTGATTTAATTTGTTAAGTTGAATCGAACTAGCTTTGTAATTGCCATATTACCAATGTCTATTGATGGCRTAGAAGTGTATATTAATTATATTTAGAATTTCTCAGAATTAGGGGGCCTAGGAACAATATTTAATTCATTCTCCATATACTTCGCTTTTTTTCGTCGAAATAAAAAGAAAGAACAAATAACTATAAAACTGAATAGCATCGTAAAAATAAACTGTGGACGCTGTGAATCTATAAATGCCATTAATATTAAAACGGAAATCATAGAAATGATGGTTGCATAAGTTAAATACGGAAATAACCACATTTTTATCTTGAAAATCCCAGGATTCTCTTTTTCCATCCTTTTCCTTAAGCGGAGATGAGAAATCGCAATGGCTAGATAGACAAGAATTCCAATTCCACCAGAAGAATTTACTAAAAAGAAAAATATTTTGTCAGGAGAAATATAACTAAAAATTGTGCTAATAAAGGCAAACACTGTACTTGCAATTACTGCAAGAACAGGGACCCCATTCTTGCTCACTTTTGAAAATAATTTTGGCGCATCACCCTTTTTTGCAAGAGAAAATAACATACGAGAGCTCGTATAAAGTCCTGAATTTAAGCAGGAAAGCAAAGCCGTTAGAACTACGATATTCATAATTAAAGCAGCCGAAGGAATACCCATCATTTCAAGAACAGCAACAAAAGGACTTTTCAGCAAAGATGCTGAATTCCAAGGTAAAAGTGTCACTAGTATAGCAATTGAACCGATATAAAAAATAAGTATACGCCATACCACGCTATTTAATGCACTTCTTACAGACTTTACTGGATCACTAGTCTCCCCTGCTGCAATGGCGGGAATCTCGACTCCAACGAAAGCGTGAAAGACAATCGCAACACCAACTAGTACTGAACTAATCCCGTTAGGAATAAAACCACCAAAGTTTAAAAGATTAGAGGCGCCAGGTGACTTAATAGTTGGTATTAAACCCAATATCACCGCTACTCCTAGACATAAGAATAGAATAATACTGACTATTTTAATAATAGAAAACCAATATTCAAATTCGCCAAATGATTTAACAGAAAATATATTTGTTAGTTTTAATAGAATTATTAATGAGAGACTTATTAACCAGACTGGAACTGAAGGAAGCCACTCATGTATTATCGCTGCCCCTGCTGTTGCTTCTAGTGCAATTACAATAACCCAAAAAAACCAATATAACCAACCTGTAGTAAAAC
>NZ_JBFUIB010000275.1:0-4961 GCF_056402095.1 Peribacillus sp. P4_C12 | reverse complement strand
CTTTAATACCCGAAATACTATCTGCTTTTCCGGCATGATACTCTTCCATACCTTCAATTAAAGACATTYGTTCATCATAGCGTACCCCTTTGTAATCCTTGCTTCCCAAGACAAGGTATGCATACTCTAAATCAGCCCCAGTCACAGGTTTCCCATCTTGCCAATTAACATTGTCTTTAATTGTAAGTGTTACCGTTTTATTATCGTCTGAAATTTCATAAGAAGCAGCACCGTCATTTGTGAAAACATAGTTTTCGTCTGTATCCAGTAAATCTTCATCAAAGAATGTGATAACTTGGTTATCCGGTTCTCCTTGATAGAAAACTTTGTTTAATATCCCTTCAAACGGGGTATCTGATACCAATCCGTAAGTCAGATGGCCGCCATCAATCGGCTCTCCCTGATTTGTTGTTTTTGTCGGGAATAGCGATGTATCAACTTGTTCTACATCTTTCCCTTTCTTCTCTTTTGTTGACGATTTTTCCGTATCATTTGAACATGCAGCAAGCAGTAGAGACGATATAGCTAATGCACTTAATACCTTGCTATAACTTTTGATCTTCATGACATACACTCCCCTTTTTTATCCTCTTCTTTGTCTAGCATCTGCGGCGCGTTTTAACGCTTGACCAACAAAATTTATACTCAGCATCAACACTAAAATCATGAGTGATGCGGGTACCCATATCCACCATTTGTTTTCCAAAACATCTGGATTTCGAGCATAACTTATGAGCGTACCTAGACTCGGTGTGCTCTCTGGAAGACCGAATCCTAAGAAAGTCAAACTGGATTCTAGGCCAATATTACCTGCAAGATTCAAAATGAAATTAACAATAATCAGTGAACTGACATTAGGCAAAAGCTGAAAAAGGATGATTTTCCAATGTGGTGTACCAAGTGTTTGTGAGGCGTGAATATAGTCCAACTCACGCTCTGACAAAGCCTTTGAACGGATCAGTCGTGCTTTTCCTGTCCATAAAAACATTGTCATGATTAATATGAAAACATACACATTGAATACTGGTACAATCGTGACTACAACAACGATGAACATCAATTGAGGTAGGGCAATCACAAAATCGATAACACGCATAATCACATTGTCGGTAGCCCCGCCAAAATATCCAGCTAGAAGCCCTAAAGATAAACCAATGATAGCCGTGAATAAGGTAATGAACAAACTGATGGTAAATGAGTTTCTCGTACCAATGATCAACTGACCAAATACATCTCGTCCACCATAATCGGTTCCGAGCCAGTAGTCTGAAGATGGTTCCATATAAATGGAGAGGAAATCGACCTTAGCAATTTCCTTGGCATCCATAAAGAACGACGCACCGTAAACGAAAACCAATATAGCTACTAATATAATCAATGAGCCCATAGCAAGTTTATCCTTTTTAATTTCCTGCCATATGATTTTCATACCTGATGGGCTCACATCTTTCGTTTGAATGATTTTTCCGGATTCTACTTTCATTTCCATACGCTCACCCCGCTCCTATTCTATCCGTATGCGCGGATCGACCGCACTAAGTATGATGTCTGAAAGAAGAGTGCCAAGCAGAGTGGCAAATCCCGTCATCATGACGATGGCCGTCACTACACTGAAATCCCGTAAACTGACGGAACTAAGGAAAAGCTGTCCAAGTCCCGGATAACTAAAAATAGTCTCTATTATGACAGCGCCGCCGATCAACCCAGTAATTTCATAGCCTAAGAATGCTGCAATTGGCAAAAAGGAATTTCTTAGGATATGCCGTGAATATACGTTGGATTCAGGTACACCTTTTGAACGCGCAGTCCTTACGAAATCCTTTATTTTATTATCAATTATTTCATTTCGTAAATATTGAATTGTACTTGTTGTAGCTATTAAGGCCGTACTTAAAGCTGGTAAAATCAGGTGATTGATCTTACTTACAACATATGCGAATGTACCTTCATCCACTTTGGAATCGACACTGCCTCCAGACGGGAACCAATCCAGGGCAAATCCGAAAACAAATAACATAATTAACGCAAAGATAAATATCGGTGTGCCAAATCCTATATAACTATAGCCCGTAACGGTCTTATCCACCCAGGTATCATTATATCTGCCGCTAAGTATACCTAATGGAATGGCAAGCATATATGTAAAGATAAGTGTAACCAACGCAAGGAAAACCGTGTTCCAAAGCCTGTCTTCTATAACATCCATAACCGGCGTTTTATGTGTATAGGAAATACCAAAGTCCCCTTGTACAGCATTAGATGCCCACCTTATATATTGTTGATACCAAGGATCATTCAAGCCCAAATCTTCTCTGATTCTTTCAAGCTCAGCAGGATTAGCCCTAGGATTGATTTCTTGACCAGACAAGGCATCTCCCGGCATTGCTTTTGCCATCATGAAAACGATAATGCTCAATAAAAAGAGCTGCGGGATCATAACTAAAAAACGCCTGAGGATAAACTTCCACATATCCTTTCCACCTCCTTATTGTAATGCGACTCTATGTGTTGATGAGATTGGCTTCAAGTCATAAGCACGTCCATTTTCATCGAAAAATGTTGAATAAGACGACTCATACTCTGCTGATAATTTTTTTCTAAGCTGTACTTTTTCCTCACGAACTTCCGGCTCTAAATCCGGAATGGCAGCAATCAGACGCTTTGTGTAAATATGTTGGGGGTTGTCATAGATTTCATCGCTATTGCCTTCCTCTACTAATCTACCACGATACATAACGCCCATCCGATCACACATATGCCGGATTACACCGAGGTCATGACCAACAAATAAATAAGTTAAATTGAACTCCTGTTGGAGATCCTGAAGAAAATTCAACACCTGCGCCTGAACCGATACATCGAGGGCTGATACCGGTTCATCAGCAATAATCAGCTTGGGTTTTAATGTCAATGATCTAGCAATTCCAATCCGCTGGCGCTGCCCCCCTGAAAATTCATGAGGATACTTGTGAATCGATTCCGGACTGAGTCCGACTTTGTCCAAGAAGTCCTGAACGATTTTCTTTTCCTCTGCAGGTGATAACCGTTCAAAGTTCCTCAGCGGTTCGGCAATAATGTCCAGCACCCTCTTCTTGGGATTCAATGATGAATATGGGTCTTGGAAAATCATTTGGATATCTTTTCTGAATGGTTTAATCTCTTTTCTACTTAAAGCTGCTAAATCCCTGCCTTCAAACAGGATTTGTCCGGATGTCACATTATTCAACTTGACAACTGCCTTACCTGTCGTTGACTTGCCGCTTCCTGATTCTCCTACCAAACCATATGTTTCCCCTTGCTTCAGCTCAAAGGACACACCATCAACGGCTTTTACATGATCAACTACTCTTCGGAAAAAACCGCCTCTTATTGGAAAATGCACTTTTAAATTATCTACTTTGAGTAATGTCATGAGTCGATGCATCTCCTTCATCTTGAAAATAAAATTCTTTATAGCAGGTACACCGTACAAAGTGATCCTGACCTACCTCGTGAAGATGAGGCGACTCTTCATGAGCTTGTTTAGGAATCCATGGAATACGATCTTGGAATCGACATCCCTTCCTGTCCATTTTTGCTATCGATGGAACAATTCCCTCAATAACGTGCAAACGGTTTTTTTCATTGGTAGCCGAAGGGATTGAATTTAATAACGACCTAGTATATGGATGAAGTGGATTGTTAAATATCTCTTTAACACTTCCCGTCTCTACTACTTGCCCAGCATACATGACAACAATCCGATCAGCTACCTCTGCTACAACGCTCAGATCATGGGTAATTAATATAATCCCCATTTTGGTTTTAGTTTGAATATCTTTCAACAAATCAAGTATTTGCGCTTGAATGGTAACATCTAATGCTGTCGTTGGTTCATCAGCAATAACTAGTGCAGGATTGCAAGCAATGGCAATCGATATCATTGCTCTTTGACGCATTCCGCCTGATAGTTCATGCGGATATTGCTTGTACGTCCGTTCAGGATAAGGGATACCCACTTGTGTTAAGAGTTCGATTGTCCTGCTCTTTTTTTCATCCCTAGAAAGTTCAGTATGATAGTCAAGATTTTCTTCAATCTGTTTTCCGATTGTCATCAGCGGGTTCAATGCTGTCAAAGGTTCCTGAAATATCATCCCTAATTCCTTTCCGCGGACTTTATTCATTTGTGTATCATTCAGTGTAAGTAAATTTTGACCTTTATAATGTATTGTACCTTCTGACTTCGTTCTCTGTTTATTATGTAATTGCATGATAGAAAGGGCCAGAGCGCTCTTTCCACATCCTGATTCTCCAACCACCGCTACAATTTCATTTTCATTTACAGTAAACGAAACATCATCCACCGCTGCATGATATTTGCTCTGAATTCGAAATGAGGTAGTAAGGTTTTCAATTTGCAATATAGCTTTCTTCATCCCTGCTCCCCCTAAACTATTTTTTCGGGAAAATAATAAATCTTCTGATAATTATTTAGAATTTTAATCAATTTTTAACATTTATTCAATAGTTTTGTAGAAAATAATCACATTTTTTTCATATTTTATAACTTTAGGAATATTTTTCTGCAATATAAAAATAGTTTCCTTCATAACTTTTACACAGTAAAGTTATGAAGTCCTATTTATAACATAGAATAAAACATTTTAATTTTCTTATTTTGAAATAATGTTTAAATATTCCATTAAAAATATTAAATCACTTAATTTCACCTAGGGAAAAAGTACTTATTTTGTTCCAGTCTGAAAATTTTAATATTTCAGAAAAATTAGCTTATTTGTAAGAATATCTAATTCTTTCGTAGCAATAACAGCTTCAATAGCTGCTTCTAATTCAGCTTGTTTTGCAAGAACTTCGTTCGGATCCACAGCATTGACTTGAGCAATCTCCACTTTCGCAGTTCCCATAGAGAATTCTTTTGCATCAAGAGTAATTAGCTGGGCAATTGTTTTGTCGCTCAGGTC
>NZ_JBFUIB010000274.1:0-4984 GCF_056402095.1 Peribacillus sp. P4_C12 | reverse complement strand
ACTCTCGCTCTTGAGGCGCAGTCTATTTCTGGTCTTCTGGAAGTCATTAGAGGAGACGCCGAAAAACAACGATTGAAAAAAGAGATTGATGAATTGACTTTCTATAGTAAACAACGCGTATTTTTCCGGTTTAATGATTTCTTCAAGGAATCTTTCAATCCGGCTGTCATTAAAGACGATGGGCAGGATCTGAAGCTGGTCCTTAAACAAGCATTAAAGAATTTATTAGAAGCACTAGGCTTTGACCTTGCACAGGAAATGCGTGCTACGGCGTTAAGGACTGAAATGTTCGTCAATAAATTATTGAATGAGAAACAAGTCGGATTGCTTCAGCAGATACAGAAAGTAAGAAAAACTCTTTCGTTACAGCCATATGAACCAAATGAGAGGGATTCTCTTGAATTTTCGGGTGCTTTTGTCCAATTAGACACGAGTGAATTCAAAAAAGAATTGGCGCTGTTTAAAAATCCAAAGGCTTTCTTTGAAAAAAATGAGAAAGTGAAAATGAGCGAGGGACTTCAGCAGCGTTTGGATGAACCTGCCCTTATATATGTAAAAGAGCAAGGTGGGAGAATATTCGAAATGTATACGGAAATTCTTGATCAAGAGTTACTTTCCATTCAAAAAGAATATAAAACGGAAATAT
Source organism: Peribacillus sp. P4_C12 (assembly GCF_056402095.1). Classification (NCBI taxonomy): domain Bacteria; kingdom Bacillati; phylum Bacillota; class Bacilli; order Caryophanales; family Bacillaceae; genus Peribacillus; species Peribacillus sp. P4_C12. The sequence goes on along the minus strand of NZ_JBFUIB010000274.1, from coordinate 4,338 downwards.
CGGATATTTTCGCAGGCTTACGTGCAGCCTTAGAAGAAAAGGTTGATTTACCGTATTATGAAAAGGCTGTAATTGAATTGGAAAAAATGCATTTGTAATAGAAACGAGGTTCGTTTATGAAAGAAAACCTTATTTCAATTTTGAGAAACCTAGAAAAGAAAAAGAATATCACAATATTAATGGCTGCTGTAACTGGCAGCCATTCTTTTGGTTTATCATCAGCCAATTCAGATATTGATGTCCGGTTTATATATGTTCATAATGATAGGCGATCCTATCTCTCACTTAGTCAACCCGACGAAGTGATTCAATTGAATGAAGGCTTTTGTGACGTGGAAGGCTGGGATCTATTTAAAACATCACGGCTAACGTTAAAGAGCAATCCCGCACTATTTGAATTATTTCAGTCACCCATCCAACTGATTGTTCAACCGGATTATTGTCGGGTGATGAAGGGGTTAATCGAAGAATGCTATTCCAAAAAGGCTCTAGTACATCATTACTACCGGATGATGACAGGCAATCTTCAGCAATTGACAAAAACAAGTAGTTCCGAAAAAAAAGTGCTGAAAACATGGGTACAAGTTTATCGTTCCTATTTAGTACTGCAATATTTAATCCTGTTTAGAGCCCTTCCACCTTTATGCGTTTGGGAATTACTCGATTCCGTATTAATTGATAAGGAAATGAAAAGCAGAATGACGCGAATATTTACAGCAAAACAAAAAGAAGAATTTTCAAAACATGAAAGTATAAAAAGTCTTGAGTTTTTGGAAGGGAAATTACCTTCCATAAAGAATGAAATAACTAAGCTTCCTATAGGGAAGCACATGGAACAGGATCTTAATCAATTAATTTGGTCCATTTTGAAAGAGGGAGATGTGTAGATGGGTTATATAATGGAAAAAGAAGAGCTGTTGTCGCTGTTGAATTCTAGAGATATTAGAATCTGTGACTGTCGTTTTCAGCTAGGAGCCCCTGATGTGGGTTATATTGAATACGAGAAAGAACATATTACGGGTGCTGTCTATTTTGATCTTGAAAAAGATTTATCCGGACGGGTTGAAAAGCATGGTGGAAGACATCCTCTTCCTGACCTTAATACATTAAAAGAGAGGCTTGAATCAAATGGTATTACCAATGATACGGTACTTATTGCTTATGACGGGGGAGAAGGTTCCTTTGCTTCTAGGTTTGTCTGGCTGCTGAGCTATCTTGGTCATCAGAAAGTGTTTGTACTTAACGGCGGCTTTAGGGCATGGAAGGATGCGGGCTATCCGCTCGAAACGAATCAGTCGAAATATGCTTCAACCCATTATAATATAGATTTAAATGAATCTGTTTTGGCTTCTTATCAAAAAGTGAAGGAATATACAGTAAATAGGCCTAATGATGTTGTTTTAATTGATTCAAGGGAGTCTAAACGGTACCAAGGGATTGAAGAGCCGATTGATAAAAAAGCCGGACATATACCTGGGGCAGTTAACAAGGTATGGACAAAGGTTCTTGAAAATGGATATTTTAAAAAATCGGAAGAACTTCAGTTAAGTTTCACAGAAATCAGCCGAGATAAGGAGATTATCGTTTACTGTGGATCAGGTGTGACGGCTTCTCCCAATTATATAGCCTTAAAAGAAGCTGGTTTTAAAGATGTGAAGGTATATGTCGGTAGTTTTAGTGACTGGATTTCCTATTCTGATAATCCTATTGAATGATTAGGTTTTCCAATTAACGATCCTCAAAAAGGTGGACAGCTATGTTAAAATAGATATACATCATGATAGAGGTGATAAATGTGTTAATGAAAGAAAACGAACAGCATCCTTCCTTTATGCTTGTCGACGGGATGGCGCTTTTATTTAGAGCTTTTTATGCAACAGCCGTTACAGGTCAATTTATGATTAACTCAAAAGGTATTCCAACAAATGCCGTACAGGGTTTCTTAAAGCATATGCTGACAGCGGTGAATCATTTTTCTCCTAGTCATGTAGCAGTATGTTGGGATATGGGAAGCAAAACTTTCCGCAATGAACTATTTGATGGATACAAGGCTAATCGTTCAGAAGCACCCGTTGAAATGATTCCTCAATTCGATTTAGCAAAAAAAGCTGTTGAAGCCTTTGATATCCCGAACATTGGGCTTTCCGGATACGAAGCTGATGATTGTATTGGGACAATAGCAAAAGCATCTGCTGAACATAGTCGAGTAGGCATATTGACAGGAGATCAAGATATGCTTCAGTTAATTGAAGAAAACATTTCTGTACTTTTATTGAGAAAAGGGTATGGTAATTATGAAGTGCATAATCCCGATAGCTTTTTTGAATGGAAAGGGATTACACCAAGACAAATGATTGATTTAAAGGCTTTAATGGGAGATACAGCTGATAACTACCCCGGCGTCAAAGGAATTGGGGAAAAGACAGCTTTGAAATTGTTGATTCAGTATCAAAATATAGAAGGTATTCTTGAAAATGTTGCTTCATTAACCAAGGGGCAGCGATCTAAGATTGAATCGGCTGTCGATATGCTTCACCTATCGAGAAAACTTGCCGAAATCAAGTGTGACGTACCTGTTTCATGCTCCTTAGATGAAGCGGTGTATCAGTATGACCGTGAAAAAGTGAAAAATCTGGCTAGAGACCATGAATTTAGGACTTTACTGCGAATGCTGTAAAATAAATGAAGCGGGGTTCCCTTGGGAACCCCGTTTATTTTTATAGGAAGTATTTTGTCGAAAAATGGATAGGCAAAATCTTATATTTACGGTAAGATGAAATTAAGGCAAGTATTATGGAGTGGATGCAGAAGTGGGGCAATCAACTGAAGAGTATGTGAGTTTTTTAGAAGGAAAGGGATTCACTTTTGGGAATGATGCTATTGGTTTTATTTATTTTGGCAAACGCTATACAAACGCCAGTGATATTTTAGTCAATGTAGCAATCGAATTGACATTGAAAGTTCAAAAGAATTTTGATGGTAGCTTTTATATTTCCTTTTTAGAAAACTTAAAACAAAATGGCATTGAAACTCGCAGTGCAGCGGTATCGTTTGCAAAAAAGCAGGGACTGCTAAAATAAATCGGACTTCGTAATTTAGAAGTCCGATTTATTTTTATTTAGTCTTTTAAGAAAAATCTTGAGTTGCTATCGATTTCTTTTTCTTCGATGGCAACTCAGCGAGAATCATTCCAAGGAAAATGAATACGCAGCCGATGATTGAAGCAGAAGTCAATTTTTCCCCAATCAATATGAATGAGGAAAACGCCGCAAAAACCGGTTCCATTGAAAAGATTAATGCGACCCTTGTAGGTGTCGTATAAGCCTGGAAGAAGGTTTGTGCGAAAAAGGCAAATGCCGTTGCAAGAGCAGCCGTGACCAATAAGGCGGTCCAGACCTCTGGCTGTAACATGACTTCCGACTTAAAGATTACAGAATAATCTTCATTAAATAATATGGCTGAACCTAAGGATAAAAAAGAAACCGTGAAAATTTGAATCAGAGTTAACGGTAAGGCAGGAAGGGTTTTAGCATACCTAGCAGTCGTAATAATCTGCATGGCAAAACTGATCGCACATAAAAATACTAGAAAATCACCAACATTCAAGTTAGAGCGGTCGGCGAAAGTCATTAAATAAAGCCCAATCGTTGCGGCAACGACACCCATTACTGTATTACGTGATAGCCTCAGTTTTAATAGCAACAAAGAAAAAACTGGTACCATGACAACACTTAAGCCTGTTATGAAGCCAGTTTTGGCAGGGGTAGTATAATTCAAGCCTATTGTTTGAAAGCCATAACCCAAGAAAAGCCATACCCCGATATGAAGTCCTGCAATTAACAATTTCTTGTTCCAGGTTTTTCCCCTTTTATGTAAGGTTAATAAGTAAGGTATAAACAAGAAAACAAAGGCCATAAAAAACCGGATAGCATTAAATGTGAAAGGTTCAAGAAAAGAAAGGGCATTCTGCACCATAACAAATGTGACACCCCAAATGAATACAACAAACAATAATGAAACATCAGCTGTCTTTTTCATTATTTTCCTCAACTTTGTTTAAACGAATGGCCCGTCGTGCTAGCTCATCCGCTCTTTTATTTTCGAGATTTGGAATCCATTTCACAAAAAATAACTCAAGCTGGTCTGATAACTTAAGTGCTTGATCAAGCAGGGTGGCGTATTTTTTTTTAGCAAACCTTTTTTCAATGGCCTGGTTGATGGCCTGGGAATCGGTCCGAAAAGAAACGACTTGATAATGACTGGATATACATATCTCCAATGCCTTGATTAAAGCATGGTATTCCGCCTCATGATTTTCCATATTTCCAAGTGGGATGG
>NZ_JBFUIB010000273.1:0-5005 GCF_056402095.1 Peribacillus sp. P4_C12 | reverse complement strand
ATGTGCAGATGTTTGATCGGTTAACACGTCCGGGATAAAGTTTCTCGCAATCATTTCAGGAAGAATGTCAGAAGCATTCCCAATCAGACCAATGGATAAAGCTTTTCCTGCTTGTTTTGCTTCTATGGCTAAACGGATGGCCTCTTCTAATGAATCCGTTTTCACATCCGTGTAACGAGTTTCAATTCTCCGGTCAATTCTTGTCTCATCTACATCAATTCCGATACAGACACCGCCGTTCATTGTTACGGCTAGCGGCTGTGCCCCACCCATACCGCCAAGACCCGCTGTTACTGTGATAGTGCCTCTTAAGGTATTATTGAAATGCTGCTTCGCTAGCTCCGCGAATGTTTCGTAAGTTCCTTGTACAATTCCTTGAGAACCGATATATATCCAGCTGCCAGCTGTCATTTGTCCATACATCATCAACCCTTTTTTATCGAGTTCATGGAATGTTTCCCAATTTGCATAAGCCGGGACAATGTTCGAATTTGCAATAAGTACACGTGGTGCATCTGTATGAGTTTTAAAAATAGCCACCGGTTTTCCAGATTGAACAAGTAAAGTTTCATTGTCTTCCAGTTCTTTCAGTGATTTGACAATTGCATCAAAGCACTCCCAGTTACGAGCTGCTTTTCCAATTCCACCGTATACCACAAGATCTTCTGGGCGTTCAGCTACTTCTGGATCTAAATTATTCATCAACATTCGAAGAACGGCCTCTTGTTGCCACCCTTTTGTATTCAAATCTGTACCTTCATATCGTATAACCTTGTTTTTTGTATTAGCATTCATTTTTTACTACCTCCTTGATGTGTTATATTTTCATTTTAAACTAAAAATTCAAATAATTTATTATAATTTGATGATATTTTTATGAATGGTTTTCATATTTTTTTATTTGTTTTATATTTTTATAAACAATTTCATTTTTTTCATTTGTAGCCCAATAAAAAAACGATTCAGTATTAGCTGAATCGCCTTTTTTCATAATCCAGACCGATAAGCAGATGGTGTACATGCTTCAAGCAGTTTGAATTTTGCATTAAAATATGTTTGATGTGAATAACCCGTTAATTGTGCAATTTCTTCCAATGATAAATCCGATTCCTTTAATAGACGTTTAGCCTCTCTAATTCGAACTTGATGCAGGGTATTACGAAAAGACTGACCGGACTCGGCTGCAAAACGACGGCTTAGAGTGCTTTTATTAATACGAAGCGCATCAGCGCATGTTGATAAACTCCATTGGGCATCCCAATAGTTAGACTCTATCAACTCCCTTGCTTTTTCGACAAGTGTGCGCGCCCCATTTTGTAATTGCTCATGATCCTGAAGAAGCAAACGGGTGGTAAACATAAGCAGCTCTTTAACAATTTGATAAATAACTGGTTTATGTACTATTTGCTGAAAAACTTCATGATAGATTGCTTCTAAAGATGAGTTTTGGAGGTTGTATGATTTCATATGCCTCCTGATCTGCGCAAGAACACTTGTAAGGCGAATGCGAACTATTTCAGGATCAGGGTATGGTTGCTGAAAAGTCAGAAATTCATGCTCGACCCAATTCCTAATCGCTTTCGTATCTCGTCTTTCAAGCATTTCAATCCATTGCCGTTGTTCCAGAGGAGTGAGAAATGGATCCATCTCTTGAGAGGACATTTGTTGACTTTCTGCTAAAATAATATCATAACCTTCGAAAAAAATTCGCCTCGTCAATTCACGAGTTTGCTGGTATGTATTTTTTAACGAATCATCTGAAGTTGCTACTTTGATTATTATGGCAAGAGGCTCATCCATACGTTCTTTCCAGTGAGCAAGAAACGCTTGATACTCTTCCTTATATACATCGACTTCCTTAGTTTCCTGGACGCATAAAATAAAATCCGATAACGCAAATATTTGATTATTGCCAGTAAAAGAATAACGTTGTAATTCATCATAAACTAAAGGAAGCGTGTTATGATGAGGTGTCAAAAATGCGACCATCGTTAACCTACTGTTATGTCTCCGCTCTGTCAAAAAGAAATCAGGGTAACCGATGGCCAACGTATTCTCTACTTCCATTGTGTTATTTGAGAGATAACCTTGACCGTTTCTCAATTGATAACGTAATTGTTGAATATGTTTTACTAAGTCTACAGAAGAAAAAGGACGGAATAAAACATCTTCCGCACGAAAACGAAGCGCTCGATATGCAGTTTGAAAGATTCGCTCAGATGAAACTCCTAACCATCGAATACCTCGTTGCTTTAACTTCACACCCAACATCTCACTTTCACTCGTCCATAAATCCATATCCAAAATGACGAATTCTGGATGCTGATTTTGCATACCCACTTCAAATTCCTCAATTGTTTTCCACAGAATTAATCGAACTCCAGTAAGATGAGACTCCACTATCCACCGGATTCCTTGAGCTTCTATCTCATCTTTTGCCACCAAATGGATTTCCACATTATTCCCTCATCTCTTCTTGCATTTAACTTTCATCAAGGAAACGTACCTATACATTAAAGTCGCCCTTAAAAGAAAATGAATAATACAATTATTTTCTAAGAAGCTTTCACCTTTCCTTCAATTCTATTCCACACAGAATGTTAAGAACAAGTCTTGTTGAGCAGCTTCATCCATTCGGATTTATTAAAAGTTTTTACAGAAGGAACTAACATTAAGAGCAACTACTGAAGATAACTGCTATCTTACAAAGACTTACCATTTATCTAAATACGAGTCATTGTTCGTTCATGAGTTTCTTATTCTTAGTATATTAACCGTCTTTCCAAGTTTTCAATTCACGCTTTCTAAAAAATGGGTGGGGCAGTAAAAGAGCTTGTTCTTTCTTTACGATACAACTATATTAAAAAATAAAAAGAAACACCAGAGAAAAATCTTACACTTTTCAATGGTGTTTCTTTTTATATCCCTTTTAAGACCCACAATTTAATTTTCATTTAAATCAGTTATAATTGATTAATATTGACTTCAACTTCTTTTACGATGTTTTCATCTGAAGCACTTGTCAATTTTAATGATAATAGGGTGATGACTCCTATTACAAGTAATCCAGATAAGATAAACATACCTTGAGTAAAAGCAACAGTTCCGAGAATCATCGGTCCTACAAAACCACCTAAAGCCGCAAATGAATTGACTAGGGCTATTCCAACTGGTGCAGTGGATTCAGTGAAGAAAAATGTCATATATGCAAAGAAACATCCACTGAAACCGTATAACCCGAAAGATGTAATCGTTAACATAAGCACCATCATAAAGACACTATCTGAAAAGCCGCATCCAATAAAACCGATAACTGCTATCATGAGACAAACGAGCAAGTGTGATTTATGTGCATTGGTCCGATCTGAATTCCAGCCTACAAACATAACGGCAGGTATACCGACTAACGATGGAATCATCGCTAACCATCCAATTTCTAAATTGGTTGTTGCATTTTCCGATAAAGATTTTATGATGGTTGGCATCCAGAATGACAATCCATAGATAGATGTGTACCCTGCAAAATAGAAAAGTGCCAACTTCCATATTTTCGAATCTTTCAGCATATCAAGCTTAGTGACTTTATTTATTTTCGAGCTTAGTTTTCTTTCCGCACTCAATTCCCCTTCTAACCAATCACTTTCTTCCTTAGATAACCATTTAGCGTTAGTCGGTCTATTAGTTAAATAGAAAACAACAACAATTCCAATAATAATGGCCGGAATGCCCTCAAGGATGAACATCCATCTCCAGCCTGCCATACCAAACCAGGAAATATTGTCAAGAATCCACGTCGACACAGGCGCACCAATCAATCCGCCAATTGGTAAGGCTAAAAGCAAAACCGCTGTTGCCCGTCCTCTTTCGCGGGCCCTGAACCAATAAGTTAAATACAAAATTATACCAGGAAAAAAACCCGCTTCGGCGACACCTAATAAAAAACGGAGAATGTATAAATGCATCGTTGTTTGTGCAAAACCTGTTAATATTACCACGAGTCCCCACGAAATCATTATACGGGCAATCCACATCCGAGCTCCCACTTTATGCATGATCATGTTGCTTGGAACTTCAAAAAAGAAATAGCCTATGAAGAAAATACCAGAAAGCAATCCAAAAACTTCAGCGGATAAGGCTAATTCAGCATTCATTTGTAAAGCAGCATAGCCTAAATTGACCCTGTCCAAGTAAGCAATGATATAAAGGATCAAGATAAATGGAAGAATCCGTTTCATCGTTTTACTGATCGTTCTTTTCTCTATTTCACCACTGGAATGATTCATGATTATTTCCTCCCTTTTCATGCTACTATTTCCCAAAAAATAATCCGTTGACTGCACATCTCTTTTCGTGCTTCCCGACTCTCTGGTTCATTCCTAGGACTATCAATTTGTCCTGATACCACCTCCCTCCATTTACATAKACTGAATCCAACAATATTATAAATACAATCCATATACTCAGGGCTAAAGAGGAATAAGCCTTTCTACATGACAGTAATCGATTGTATAGGAATCTTCAGAAAAATCTAACGAACCTTTTCACCTAATTCTTCTACTTTGAAAAACCTCCTATTTAAACTGAATGAACCTCCCCCATACTTATCTTGAATTTTGTAAACGCCTTCTAAATGTGTAAAAAATGCAATTAAGAAAGCGTTGTGATTATTCATGATCTACGTTAGATTAAATAGAACACCAATCCTTTAACTAGACTGTAGTCTGATATTAAACTACATAGGAATATTCTGTCAATTAACATTTGGAGGTTTTTTATGATTGAACCCAGAAAGAAACAGCTTAGGGGAGAAAAGACTCGTGAAAAAATTTTAAATATATCTTTAAAGCTATTTAGCGAAAAAGGTTATGATAAAGTTACCGTTGACGAAATCGTGAAAAAAAGTGGCACATCAAAAGGGTCATTTTATCAACACTTTTCAGCGAAATCGGACATCTTTTTAGTGAGATTCACAGAAGTCGATGATTACTATCGCGAAGTCTTCCGT
>NZ_JBFUIB010000272.1:0-5008 GCF_056402095.1 Peribacillus sp. P4_C12 | reverse complement strand
GTAGTTACTATATCAAAGGATTGTAAAGATGTAGTCATTCCGAACACTTTCATCTGAAAATATCACCTATATCCTCCCTTTATTTATGGAACAGAATAAAGACTACTCATCAAGAGTAGCCTTTTTACATTAATCAATTTATCAGCAGTGAATTTAGCTAAATGGACTAAAAGAATTATAATTTGTCTATTAACCTTCCTTAATCTCATCCATCGGCAACTGACCTTCCGTAGTATACTTCATTTTGTCTACACTGTAATTTTTTCTCATTTTAAACATTAGAATTAAACCAATAGCCCACCATCCTGCAAAAATCAGCCATTCATAAGGCCAAATTAGTGCTGCTGGCATACCTGGTAAGTATAAAGAAATAAATCCTATACTTAATATTAATGCAACCCAACCAACGATATTTGATTTACCAGCACGGAAAGGTCGTTCCATCTCGGGTGCGTGTTTCCTTAATTGAACAAATGCGATAGCCACGAAAAAGTATGCCAGGACAATAGCAAGCCCTCCTGCATCTACCAACCAAACTAACATCGGTCTCCCTAATAATGGACTAATCATGGATAAAGCACCTATAAACAAAACGGCATTGGTAGGCGTATTTGTTTTTGGATGTAATTTACCAAACCAAGCTGGAATCATCTTTTTTTCCGCCATCGAATATAACACTCGACTGCCGCCAATAATAAATGCGTTCCAGCTCGTCAAAATACCTGCAACACCGCCTATTATTAATACAGTTGCAAAAATACTCGATCCATAAACTTTAGCCATAGCATCTGCCGTTGGTAAAACTGAACTTCCTATAATACTGTTATCTAAAGAAACTCCTACAGCATATATAATTGCAATATACCAGATAACAGCAAGGCTTACAGATAATACAAGAATTTTCCCGATGAATTTTGGTTCAACATTCATTTCTTCAGCTGTTTGAGGGATAACATCAAAGCCCACAAACATGAATGGCGTCATAATGAGTACGGTAATGATTCCTACCGTTCCATCCAAAAATAACGGTTTTGCATCCGCGAAATCACTAGTAAATCCTGCTCCAAAAATTAACATCAAACCGATTAGACCGATTACAATAGTTAGAACCATTTGGAGTATAGCTGCTGATTTCACCCCAAAATAATTAATTAGTGTAACTAAAATAGAACCAATTACCCCAACAAGCACCCATGTTAAATACACATCATATCCAGTGATTGAATACATAAAACCTACTTTATAATTAGGGAATACATATTCAATTACTGTTGGCAAAGCAACGGCTTCAAACGCTACCACAGAAATATAGCCTAACGCTAGAGCCCACGATGCTACAAACGCAGCTTTAGGACCAACGCCCCTTAGGACATATGATAGGGCACCCCCGGCTGCTGGCATCGCAGAAGCTAATTCAGCATAAGTCAGTCCTACAAATGTAACTAATACTCCTCCTATTAAAAATGCTATCATAGCTCCAAGTGTTCCAGCTGATTCTATCCATGTACCTGATAATACTACCCAACCCCAACCGATCATTGCTCCAAAAGCTAGAAATAATATATCGACCTTTGAAAGTACTTTATTGAGACTTTTATTTTCTTTAATGGCAATCCATCCCTTTCATGAAAGACTCTCGAGTTAGTTACAAAAGCAGTAGAACTTTTTTCAAAAAAATAATGGCTTAAAAAAAGAATAAATAAGAGCTATTGGTTTTTATATGTATAGAACTTAACAGAGGATTGTTACTTACAAATCGATGGTGTTTAATGTATAAGTTATTATTTTTCTAATTCTCACAACCTTTCTCTACGATACCTTCATATCATATAAACATCCTCTCTTACTAAAAATTTGTAATTATATAAAATAAAAGCAAGTTTCATGCCAAGAAAAGGATTGTTAGAATATAAGGATTTAGAAGTTTCCATAACTAAAAATGATTCGATTTTGAATCAAAAACTTAATTTGTGATTCATAAATTAATTATTAACACTTTTTGATTCATATCCGAATCACAAAATGACAATTTAATTGTTTTCTTTTAGAATTTCGACATAACTTTTATGGTGAACTTACAAGGTATATTGCATCCGTTCATTTCGGGTGAAAATGAATTGATCGTCATACCAGGACAATTTATTAAAAATGTCTAAAAATCTGACACTTGTAGTAAATGCTTAAATCCGTAAATATTCAAACATGTCCGTAGTGAAAAATATCAGACTAGAGGGTTAATAATTAAATGAAAAGAAGATGCCTAAATTTCCATTACTAATTTAGGCATCTTCTTTAAATATTTATTTTTAATTCTTAGGAAAGACGAAATCACCTTTATCCGATTATTCGCTTTCATCACTCCGCCGCCCTTAGAAATCATTCTTGCCCTGTAAACTCGTACACCTAAAACCTGTAAAAGTAAGAGAATCTTGATTTTCGGGGTATATTGGCCATACAGATTTTGGTCCTCTCCCTAAAATAACCGTAAGTTTAGTGATGTGCTTCAACTATTTAGCTAAATACAACACTACAACGAGTTTCTGCTGTAAAATATGTGAATATGTATTAAGGAAACATTGGGTCTTTATATTCCTAAGATATGTATTAATCCCCATGAACTTGAACTTTTAGGTCACTAATAATTTAACTATTGGGGAAATGTATACTGAATGTTGTTAAATTGTCATTAGACACACAATTCATATAACCATCATTACTTTCTATAATCTTCTTACATACGTAAAGTCCAATTCCTGTACCTAACTCTTTTGTTGTGAAAAAGGGCTCAAAAATGGATTCTATCATTTCACTTGCAATAGCAGGTCCATTATTTGATATTCTAATAACCCGTTCATTTGGCTCAGTTATAGTATGTATTTTTAATGTTCTAGGCTGGTCTTTCCCCTTTAAAGCATCAATTGAATTTATAAAAAGGTTTAGAAATACCTGCTTTAGTCCATCCTTGCTCGCTGTTATGACAAAGTTCGGATAAATATCTATTTCTACATTAACGCTAGCATCAACAATACTCGCATATGTTAGTTGTTGGATTTCTTCAAGTAATTCCAACACAGAAATTTCCTCTCTTTGTTCCTCGTTAAAATCAGATTTAGAGGTGTGGAGGAATTGGGTTATTCTAAAATTCAGCTGATTTAGTTCATAATCTATTATATCTAAATATTTTAGATTGGGGTTCTCCCTTATTAGTAATTTATTAAACCCCATAATAGCTGTAAGAGGATTTCTGAACTCATGTACAAAGCTTGATGATATTTGTCCCAATACCGCTAATTTATCTTTGTGATTTTCACTTATAAAAGATTGTTTTTCCTCAATCACTTCATTTGTTAGATTTGTATACCTCGTTACGGCATGATAACTGAATGTATCGAAGTGTGTGTTGATTTCATCAATAAACTTCTGTATATATTTAATGGGGATATTTGCCCCAAAAACCTTTCTGACAATGATATTTCTACCTAAATTAATATTGTACAAAAAATCTCCAATATTAATATTTGCTTTAAGGCGTTCATTTGCTACCTGGTAAGCCAATTTTGTTAGCACGTCATTTGACAATGATCCCTTAAAAATATTAATGACTAGGGAGTACATCCCATATCCATTTTCTTTGATTTTTTCTTTGTAGGGGTCGATTTCATTTACTTTGATGGTCTCGTTCCATTCATTTAAAAACAGTGATTGATTTTCTTCTAAATATTGAATCAATACTTTTTTATACTTCTTTTGTTCTGATAACAATTCCATACTATTGACCACCACATTCTCTTTCGGAATTTTAGTTTATTATATTAATAACATTATTCTATATGATGTTTTAATTTCCTGCACTTCACACGACATATTATATAAGTACGATAAGCCTATCATTGTTTTATTCAAGATCTGTTAATCTTCTTATGATACGATTTTAGAATAGAAAAAACAAACTCCAAAAGGAACAAACACATGAAAAAACAGCTCGTAAAGTAGATGAAATGTTGATAAGTGACAGGGAAAATAGTCTGGAGACCACAAGTATGGTTGGTGGATAACAAAGAAACCGACCAAAATAGGTCGGGGAAGTTGGTGATTGGTTAAAAAGTATCATCAGTTAAATACTTCAAAAACACTCTGAATCACCTACTTTTTGAGTTATCGCATGATTTTGTAGGTTCTCATCTTTCTATAAAGAGTATTACGGCCAATTTTAAGTTGTTTTGCTGCGTTGCTAATATTTCCATTTGTTCGTTCCAACGCTTTTTTAATAAGTTGGATTTCTTGATCTAGCATGCTTGTAGGTTCTTGCTCCTTTGTTTCTTCTACATTTCTTGACGGAGATGAAACTGGACAAAGTGAAACGAGCAAAGCCTTTGTAATCGGATTCTGATTGGCTAGAAAAGCAGCCTGCCCTAGCACGTTTTGTAATTCGCGGAAGTTTCCTGGCCATTCATATTCGAAAATAAATGTTTTAGCATCTTCTGTTAACTCTGTACTTTCATTTCTATAGGGTAAATGCGATAAAACATGTTCAGCTAACATTAATAAATCTGTACGATTCTTTAATTTTGGAAGTTTTAAGGTTAAACCATTCAGACGAAAAAATAGATCCRCACGAAACTGTCCTGCTTCTATTTCTTTCTGTAAGTCTTTGTTAGTTGCTGCGATTATTCTCACATCGATGGGGCGCGAAGTATTACCACCAACACGTGTCACACAACGTTCCTGAAGCACCCGAAGTAAAGTCGCTTGAGCAGTAAGCGGCATATCCCCGATTTCATCCAAAAACAAGGTTCCACCATTTGCCGCTTCAAACTTCCCCTTATGTCCACCGCTATTTGCACCAGTAAAGGCACCCTTTTCATACCCAAATAACTCACTTTCTAATAAATTTTCAGGTATTGCACTGCAATTAATCGCGATAAATGGTTTATCTCTTCTTAAGCTGACACCATGAATAGATTGAGCAAACAGCTCTTTGCCTGTGCCGCTTTCACCAGTAATAAGA
>NZ_JBFUIB010000271.1:0-5020 GCF_056402095.1 Peribacillus sp. P4_C12 | reverse complement strand
TAGTTACAGGTTAACCTTGGGTCAAAACTTTAAGAATCGTGAAGGGTAGGCGGTTCGTCCGCGTCTAGTTTGCAGGACGGAAAGGTAAAGATCCTTTTTCGCCCGGGTTGCTGCTACGTAGAGCAAGCGTCTTTCCTCTTCAAGAGGTGCAAGTTCCCCTTTCCGGTATGATTCAAGCGCAAAGTCATGCGGAATGCTGCCATCGACAGCAGCAAGAACGTAAACAGATTGATATTCAAGCCCTTTGGAACGGTGTATGGTTGTTAGCTGTATGGCATCTTTAAAATGTTTTGACAGCTGTTTAACCTCCTGGACCATGGCTGTCATATGGTCGACATGGTCTAGGAAGGAGGCGACGGTTGGAAAACGGTTTGCAGCCACTTTTAGGTCGCGGATATCATCAGAACCTTTTTCGAGATTGGCTTCATTTCCGCGTTTTTTTACATATTCTTGATACCCTAAATCTTTCTCTATGATTTCTAAAGCTACGAGCGGTGACATACTTTTTATAGAACGGATTTGTGTCGGAATCGTCTTTAATTTCCGTTCCTGAAAAGCATGTCCAGTTTTAACAAAAGCAAATGCATCAATAAAATCACAATCCTGAAGTATCGTCTGTGCCTTTAATTCCTGTAGTATACTTTGCTTTAAAAATAATGAAGAAAGGACATCCGATGCTGCCTTGCTATCCTGAGGAAATAAACTCAAACGCATGAAGGCAAGCATACCTCGAATCACTCGGCGCTGATAAAACGAATCCGCATCTTTTTCAATTACAAAGGGCAGATTGGAAGCTGCTAGTCTTTCAAAAATGGCCCGTGACATTGTATGTGTTCTGTACAAAACCGCAAAGTCACCAGGGTTTGCTCCTTTGGCGATTTTTTCCTGGATATCGGATACAATCATCGTGGCCTCTAATTCCTCATCATGAGGATAAAATAACACAGGAGGATTGCCATGATTATGCTGTGCACGCATCTTTTTTTCCATTCTGTGCTGATTTCGCTTAATCATCCGGTTGGCTGTAGCGACAATTTCATGTGAAGACCGGTAATTTTCGGTTAGTTTTACAACTTGAGAACCGGGGAAATCGTAATTGAAATTTAGAATATACTTCGGATCACTCCCACGGAATGAATAGATGGCTTGATCGTCATCTCCGACGGCACAAACATTTTTTGATTCAGCCGAAAGAAGTTTTATCAGTTCATATTGAACTTTATTTATATCCTGAAACTCATCAACTAAAAAATAGTGAAACCTTTGCTGATACTTTTTTAAAAATTCTGGATGATTTTTAAAAAATATATAACAGCCGACAAGCATATCATCAAAATCGTATTTTCCTGTTTGCTCTTTATATTCTTCATACTTCTTATATAAAAATAGACAGGATTTCTCCCAATCGTCATTCGGTTTGATATCGTCTGGAAAAACCAAAGAGTTTTTCCAAAGACCAATTTGCTGAAGAGCTTGATCATATGCAAATTCCTTATCATCGAGTTCCAATTCCCGACCAGCCTGTTTTAATATTTTTTCTTTCTCCCAATCCCACTTTAATAGTAAATCCCGTTGCCATTTGGTTGGCTCATGGAAAATCAGTATTTTATAAAAGATACTATGGAAGGTACCACTAACGATTTGAGAAACAAGGGAAGGAGTCATATAAGGGTAGCTTAGCAGGCGCTGTTGCATTTCCTTGGCGGATTTCGCCGTAAAGGTTACAAGCATGATACTTTTTGGATTGATCTTTTTTACCGTTAGCATATAAGCAGTCCGAACAGTTAATACCCGAGTTTTTCCGCTGCCGGCTCCCGATAGGACAAGAAGTGGTCCATCAATCGTCATTACTGCTTTTAATTGCTCCGAATCGAGTACTACTCCTCGTGCGGATAATTCTTGAAAGTAAGGGTCTTCTAGTTGTTCTAGGATAGAAGGTCTATCTGTAAAAGGCGGGTTACCTGTAATCGTTCGGCTTTTTAGGTAAGGTTCAGTAATTATTTTCGTTTCAGTAATGGTCCGTGATTTAGGAATCTTAAACCCATTCTGTTCCATATATTCTAATGGTTTATCCTCATTTATTGGTTCCAAATTTGGCACTTCACAGTCTGACCGTGAAGGGTCACTATGATAAAAATAGGGTGTCTCATGGATCCCGATAAATAATTTTAATGGTTTATGACAAATGATACAAGAAAGCTGGTCACGTTTTCCTTTTTCAAAAAGTGTCTGCAGCTCACCAGCTGAAACAGTATGTAAATGTACGATTTCATTGCCAGATTTTGCTTGATTCATATAAATGGATACCTCTAATCTATTAAAAATATCGGCAATATTCATCATACCAGAAGATTAGTAAAATAAGAATGTGAAAATGATGTTTCAATATCATCCCAGATGGTAAGTAAATTAAATAACATTATTTCTATTTATAATGGGGAGGGATAACGATGGGATACATAGCACCTGTAACACAATTTGATTACATTCAATACGCCTACCGGATAGTCAAGGCTGCAGAGAATGTAAGAAATGCGAAAGGAACAGCACCCATTCAACCTATCCGCTCTAATCAAGTTATGGAAGACGAAACGGGACGTTAAAAAAAAATTTACAAAGTTATTACCGAAACCAGGAAATGACAAATGGAACAGGAACTTATAAGATTCAAATGGGGTTGAGGAAGAAAGAAGAACTAACGGCTGAAATAATAGGAAAAGGGGGGGATTTTAACGAAGTGGTGTAAATCTTAAATAAAAAACAAAAGAGGACACATAAAGTGTCCTTTTTGTGTTTTTTCTTAAAGAATGTCTATTTCTACAATTAAAGCTAACAACAATTGCAGTAAAAGTTGGATGTTAAGAGCGATTTGTGCATCAGTTGTTGTAATATCGATATCACGGCTGTTTTCAACAATCGTTTTTTGGCGTGTAATTTGTCTAACATTAGAAGATTGAATTAACTCTTGGGTAATTCGCTCAGCATTTTCAGCATCTGCAATAGAAATACTTACGATGACCGCAATTGCTGCTTGTAGAGCCGCTTGTAATGAAAGTGCCGCTTTAACATCTGTAGAAGTAACATTTACATTACAAGAATCTTTAATGTAAATAAGTTCTTCAGAAAGTTGAACTTGAGAATTGTCCTGTCTTGCCTCTTGTTCAATCTGGGTGTCGTCGTTGCAGAATCCTGATAGGGGATGATTAGAAGCAGAATCTAGAGCCGACCATGATCTATCAGAGCCTTCGTTTGTATTACAATTACTACGATATACATTTTGGTTCATGTCGTTTTTTCCTCCTTAGGTTTTATTCCCTATTAAAATATGCTTGGATGGTCATTCTGGTTGGACGAATAAATCAATTTATTCGTCTATTTTTTAATACTTAAGCAAATTATTAGTGAGACGGGGATGAAATTATAACGAAGCTGGAACTTTAGGAATGAAATGTAAGTGTTGCTAGGTCTAGTTTTACTTATTTCTCTCCAGCAAGTAAGGTTTCTTTAGATAAATAATGGTGAAGTTATTTATCTTTCGAATCCCTATATTTGGTTTGATAAGAATTTGTTACTGGGTTAACATCATTTTCCGTGATTTTCTTTTCTTGGTTTATGAGAATTTGTGATTGTTCCTGTAAATAGCGGATGGTTTCTTTTAAGTTGTTTTTCTCTTTTTCAGACAAGTCAACTTTATCCTTTTTGAAACCATGTTTTCTCATAGTCCGTGAAACCAGCAGTTCCATTAGTCTTTTTTGAGACTCCTCCAGGTTAAATTCATTGTTACTCATAAAATTTTCCCTCCTTCTTGCTTTCTATATATAGACTATGTATATTTGCGAAGATTGCCATTGAACGGAAATGGTTTTTTTAAAAGATTTAAAAATAAAACTCATGAAAACAAAAAAAACGCTGCCCATCCAGAAAAATGGATGGACAGCGTTTTGTATTATTAAATGTTTTTCTTCATCGTTTTATGGAGTATGCCAGCGTCCATAAATTCGTCGGAAACAATCTGATAACCTAGTTTCGAATAAAAAGGAATCGCGTGTAGCTGAGCATCAAGCTTTAATTGAGGAATTTTATTTTGTTCGGCAAATTCCTCAATAGCACTCATAATCATAGCACCAGCCCCATTTTTTCGCGTTGTTGAAAGTACACATATGCGCTGGACCTTACCAACGCCGTCAATGACCCTGAATCGACCTGCCCCAACCGGCTGTTCTTGTTCATTATATAAAACGAAGTGAGTGGAGTCTTCTTCGTATTGATCAATCTCTTCTTCAATTGGGACATTTTGTTCATCGACGAATACTTTTTTTCTAATCATATAAGCATACTCACGCTCTTGGGTGTTCTCGGMAATTTTTACAAACACGAAATTATTCAGCCCCTAATCTAAATGTTTCATATACAGTCCATGCACCATCTTCAAGCTGGTACAATAAGTGGATTCGCTTTACTTCTTCTTCATGGCTAACATCTAGCATACTAAGTTGTCCTAAAACATCAGAGTGCTCATTATCGGATAAATCCTGAGCAATCGTAATATGCGGAACAAAGGCATGTTCACTTTCACTTTTGCAAAATTTCTCATCGTGAAGTGCTACATGCAGCTCTTGAAGTTCCTCAGATAATTCGACTTTAAAATAAATTGTATTGCTCACGGGTTGAAAAGACTTCGCTTTCGTTACATTTAACTTAAAAGGCTGGAATTTTTTTGCAATGTCTTTTAATCGTTCTGCAACTGTAGAAATTTCCATATCCGTAGCTTCAAACGTTTGTTTAAGCGTAATATGTGGTGGAATGAAAGCGTACTTCGTATCATAACGTTTTCGATAGGAGTTAGCTAAATCTTGAAGTTTTTTTGAAGGGAAAATTGCAACACCATATTTCATAATTGAAACCTCCTGAAATTTTTAATAGTTGTAATATTGTATTTGGATATGTTTTATAGAAACCTTTCTTAAAAGAAGGGTTTCTAGTCTAGTTAGAACATTTCCAATAGTGCTCTTTTTAAATC
>NZ_JBFUIB010000270.1:0-5023 GCF_056402095.1 Peribacillus sp. P4_C12 | reverse complement strand
CATAAGAAGCTATCATTTTTTTGATTTGCCTATTCTCCAACAATAGACCGAGACCTGCATCATCGACTCCACAATTATTGCTGATAACAGTCAAATCTTTTACACCTTTATCACGCAAAGCATGAATTAGATTTTCTGGAATTCCACTTAATCCAAAACCGCCAACAACAATCGTTGCTCCATCCTCAATTTGTTGAATGGCACTATCCAAAGAAGACAATAATTTTCCCATTTTCTCCATCTCCATTTCCTAGTTTATTCTTTTAAATAAACAGTGATGCTGAAAAAGCAAGGATGAACACTGTAACCGTTTTCAAGATCGTAATAATAAATATGTCTTTATACGATTGCCGATGTGTCAATCCTGTAATCGCAAGTAAGGTAATAACGGCACCGTTATGTGGAAGCGTATCCATCCCTCCGGATGCCATGGAAGCAATACGATGAAGCATTTCCGGGCTGAACCCAACAGTTTGTGCCACCTGCAAGTAATGACTTCCCATTACCTCTAATGCAATGGAAAGTCCACCAGAAGCAGATCCGGTAATTCCTGATAGCACATTGACAGCGACTGCTTCCGAAACGAGTGGATTGCTGCTTGCGTTGAACACCCAATTTTGAATCACAGAGAAACCCGGAAGCGTTTTCACAACATTTCCAAAACCAACCTCAGAAGCGGTATTGAAGATTGCTAGCAAAGATCCCATTGCGGCAGCTGTTAAACCACTTGCCAGTTTGACCTTTATGCGCCCAACATTCAGAAGCATCGCTGCTAGGATCCCGATTGTCAGCGCAACAATCAAAGACCAAGAAGAAGTTACTGAGCTTACATCAGCGATATTGAAGGTTTCCTTTAACATCGTGCCATCATACCAGTTCTTTACGGAAATAGCACTGCGACTGAAAGCGAAGTTGAACGCAACTACAAGCACAAGTGGTACGATGGACAGCCAAAAGTTAGGCAGATTTTGCTGTTCGCCACTTTCGGGTTCATTAGTATGTCCTTCCCCGTAACCTTCACCTTTTGCTAACGCTTGTTTACGACGATGTTCTAACCAGATCATTCCACCTGTGAATACCATGATTGCGCCAATGATTCCGATTAATGGTGCCGCATACGTATCTGTTCCAAAATAATTCGTTGGAATGATGTTTTGAATCTGCGGTGTTCCAGGAAGCGCATCCATCGTATAAGTGAAAGCACCCAGTGCTATAGTTCCTGGCAATAACCGCTTTGGAATATCCGCCTCTTTATAAATCGCTGCAGCAAATGGATAAACTGCAAAGGCTACAACAAACAGTGAAACCCCACCATATGTAAGCGCTGAACAGGCTAGGACTACAGCAAGAATGGCCCGCTTTGAACCTAGTGATTTAACGATGGTCTTTGCAATAGATGCTGCTGCACCACTCATCTCCATTACTTTCCCAAATATAGCACCTAATAGAAATATTGGGAAGAATGATTTTACATAATTTGCTGCATATGTCATATATGTCTCTGTATAGCTCGGTAACAAATGACCACCAGATAATATGACCGCCAATAATGTAACAAGCGGTGCTATAATAATGACCGGATAACCTCTATAAGCTAAAAAGATTAAAAGTCCAAGAGCCACAACAATGGCTAAAATTTGAATCACCAATACAATTCCCCCTTTTCTCTTCTCCCTATGCCCCCAAATTCACATTTTCAATCGGATTTTACAATTCGAGCCTGCCTTCCCCAAGTCAAGCTGAATGATTATTCTACTACTTCCCCCAATTGATAATGCTTTCAACAAACTATGAAACTYTAAAATTACTCCCTATCCATTTTCCCAATTGTAGCCCTTTGTAAAATGACAGATGGACCATTCAGTAAAATACATATGCAATAATCGTGCCAACATAATTAAAATTTAAAATTACTCATCTATTAAAGCATTTCAAATCATTTTCCCTCCCCTTTTTACTAACTGTAGAAGCTAGAATCCTTTAAAACTGTTCAGGTTTCTTTACACTCTATTTATAACCTCCAAAAAATTGTAAGCCTTTTCATACACTATTCAAATTACCTCTCTTTTAATGAACGGATTTCTTAACACATTCATAAAAATTTCCAAACAAAGAAAACTCGTCGACTTACACAAGTGTCGTAGTTTCCTAATAAAGATCACTACGAAACCTCTAGATTAATCCTCTAAAAGAGGTTGTTCAAAAGTATAAAAAAGTACCCGTTGCAAATGCACAGGGTACTTTTCTACAATCATTATTCATAAACCATACTTATTCATCTTCTCATAAAGTGTCGTCCGACTCACTCCGAGTCGCTTTGCCGTTTCGGATTTATTACCTGAAGTCATTTCCAGACAAGAAAATATTGTAGCACGTTCGGTTTCTTCCATTACTTCGGCTAAAGTGCGGATTGGGACTAGTTCTTTATGACCCGTTATTTCTTCAGGAAGATGCTTGGAATCTATCATTTCCTCTTCTTCAACAATATTCAACGCGCGTTCAATGATATTTTCCAGCTCACGAATATTACCCGGCCACTTATAGAGACGAAGTAGCCGTAAAGCTTGATCACTCATACCCTGTACACGCTTTTTCATAAGGTTTTGGTATTTTTCAACAAAATAATTCACTAGAATTTCAACGTCCTCTAATCGCTTCCTTAAGGACGGAACGTGAATTTGCATGACCTTTAACCGATAATACAAATCAAGCCTGAACTCACCTTTTGAAACCATTTCTTCTAGATTGCGGTTCGTTGCCGCGATTACCCGTACATCAATCTGAACACTGCCCGTAGAACCGACCCGTTCAATTTCTTTTTCTTGTAAAACACGAAGTAATTTCACCTGCATATGCAGTGGTAGCTCACYGATTTCATCAAGAAAAATTGTCCCGCCATCAGCTGCTTCGAACTTACCTGCCTTCCCGCCTTTTTTTGCACCGGTGAAAGAACCCTCTTCATAGCCAAAGAGCTCTGACTCTAGCAATTCTGCTGGGATAGCTGCACAGTTCACTTTAACGAATACACCCATGGCTCGTCTGCTTTCATTATGAATGGAATGGGCAAACAGTTCCTTACCTGTTCCGCTTTCACCCAGTATCAACACATTTGAGTCACTTTTAGCTGCAATTCTGGCTTGTACTTTTACTTCCATAAGAGCAGGACTTTTCCCCATAATATGATCAAACGTATAGGATGCTTTATTTCTCTCGCGAAAATCACCTTTATACTTTTTTAGCTCTATTTCCAATAAGTTTACCCGTTTGGAAAGAGCCGTAAATTGCCCGACATTTTTAAATAATATTTTCCCGACCGCCCCTACGATTTTACCTTGTTTCAGAATCGGGGAACGGGTCGCAATAATGTAATTATCTTTAATTTTTTGTAATTCAGCGACTTCCTGTTTGCCAGTTTTGGCTACTAAATGCATACGGGTATTTTCGATGATTTCCGTTACATGCTTCCCAATTGAGCTTTCCTGATCTACCCCAAGAAAATCAGCATATGCATGGCTCAACATTTGTACATACCCTTCCGTATCAACCATAACCAAACCATCATAGGCAAATTCTATAATATCTTTAAAAAGGATTTCTTCATGATTATCAATATTAAGAAAATCATTTTTATTGTTCGTAAATAACAGGAAATAAAATTGATACTCCTCATCAGCCACTTGAACAATCTCTTTTCTAACAATCACATTATTACCGTTCATATAAATAGGCGTATTTACAGCTGACAATAGATTTTTTTTAATAATCAACGTTGTTTGCTGATCAAATTGATCCTCTGAAAACCCCTCAGATAATATGCGATTGTATAGGACGATTTCTTTTTCGTTTTTCGTTACCAAAATCCCAAAAGGTAATTCTTCCAATATCGCTTTTACTAATTCTAATTGAACCGTTTTATTATCATTGGCCATACCTATTCTCCTTAATCCTTCTGATGTTTACCCATTATATCATAGGAAAATAAGGCCAAATCACCTTTACCGTTCAACAATCAGCGCTGTACCCTGCCCGCCACCAATACATAAAGTGGCAAGGCCCGTTTTTGCACCTCTTCGCTTCATTTCATACAATAATGTAACTAAAATCCGTGCACCAGAAGCACCTACAGGATGGCCCAGTGCTATCGCACCGCCATTAACATTCACTTTTTCTGGATCCAGTTCAAGGTCCTTCAGCACAGCGAGTGACTGTGCCGCAAAGGCTTCATTCACTTCCATTAAATCAATTTCATCAATTTTCAATCCCGCTTTTGCTAAAGCTTTTTTTGTCGCAGGTACTGGACCGTATCCCATGATTTTTGGATCAAGCGCAGCGTTAGCATATGACTTGATAGTTGCTAAAATTTCCAGTCCCAGCTCGTCAGCTTTTTCTTTAGACATCAGTACCAGCATCGCACCACCATCATTGATTCCAGACGCATTTCCGGCCGTAACCGTTCCATTTTCCTTAAAAGCAGGTCGARGTTTCGTTAGCTGGTCTATCGTTAGCCCATGGCGTGGATGTTCATCTTGGTCAACTAAGATCGTTTTTCCTCTGCGTTTATATTCAACAGGGACGATTTCATCTACAAATCGACCTTCAATTTGGGCCTTTTCAGCTTTCAACTGACTATGTAAAGCAAATTCATCCTGCTTTACACGACTAATTTCCCACTGTGCCGCAATATTCTCGGCCGTTACACCCATATGATACTGATTAAAAACATCCGTTAAGGCATCATAAGTCATTGAATCCACAACTTCGGCATTCCCCATCTTCTGTCCAAAACGGTAATTCGGAAGTAAATACGGGGCATTGCTCATGCTTTCAATACCCCCAGCAAGAATCACATCGGCATCACCAAGGGCTATGAATTGGGCCCCCATAATTACCGTACGGAGCCCCGACCCGCAAAGCTTATTGATGGCCATAGCTGGTGTTGTTTCCGGGACCCCTGCATGAATCGCAACCTGACGTGCCACATTTTGCCCTAACCCGGCCGATAGAATATTCCCAACCAATACCT
>NZ_JBFUIB010000269.1:0-5045 GCF_056402095.1 Peribacillus sp. P4_C12 | reverse complement strand
ATGATGGTACTGTTAGCATCAATGGCATTTTCCACAAGTTCCTTCACGACTGAGGCAGGGCGTTCTACAACTTCGCCAGCTGCGATTTTATTCGATAAAGCCTCGTCAAGCTGTATGATTTTTCCCAATTTCATCGCCTCACTTCAATAGTTCATTTTAGTTTCTTTTGCAATTTATAAAGAATATTCATCGCATCGAGCGGTGTCATTTCCAGAATATCAAGCGATTTAATGTCATCGAGCACCTTTTTTTCCTTAGGAGAAGAACTTATTTTTTCTTTAGGAGCCTCTTCTCTGAAAAAGGATAGCTGTGCCTCATTGACCTCCGCTTTAGGAGCAGTTTCAGTAATTGGTTCTTTTGAAACAACGGCTGGCTGTGCAGGCAATTCCTTTGCTTGGCCATTTTCATTTTCTAGCTGTGCTAAAATAGCTGCTGCACGGTCAATTAACTGTTTCGGCAAATCAGCAAGCTTAGCCACATGAATTCCATAACTTTTATCTGCTGGTCCTTCTTTTATTTTATGAAGGAAGACAACATTTCCATTTTGCTCAATTGCACTAACATGGATATTTTTCAATTTAGGTAGCTCCGATGCGAGTACAGTCAATTCATGATAGTGTGTTGAAAAGAGTGTCTTTGCTCCAATTTCTTCATGAATATATTCTATGATGGCCTGAGCAAGTGCCATACCATCGTAAGTGGAGGTCCCACGTCCAATTTCATCAAATAAAATCAGACTGTTTTCAGTCGCATTAGTGATCGCATTTCTTGCTTCGAGCATCTCGACCATAAACGTACTCTGGCCGGAAATCAGATCATCGGCCGCTCCAATCCTAGTAAACACTTTATCAAAAATAGGTAATTCAGCTGTAGTTGCTGATACGAAACAGCCAATCTGTGCCAGAATAGATGTTAGCGCAATCTGACGCATATACGTACTTTTCCCGGACATATTCGGACCTGTAATTAAGAGTAGTTCTCGATCGCTATCCATAAAGCAGTCATTTGGGACATACTCCTGTGATTGAAGCACTTTTTCGACTACAGGATGTCGTCCTTCCTTCAAAACAATTCTTCGATTCTCTGAAAAGACCGGCTTCACATAATGACGCTCTTCGCTAATAGTCGCAAAGCACTGTAGAACGTCTAGCTCACTGACGCCTTTCGCTAGATCTTGTAAACGCGGGATATAGCTTTTTATCTCTTCGCGAAGATTGAGGAATAAGTCATATTCTAAACCGATGCTTTTTTCCTCGGCTTGTAAAATTAACGCTTCTTTTTCTTTTAATTCAGGTGTGATATAACGTTCAGCATTCGTTAAAGTCTGCTTCCGTTCATAGCGCCCCTCTTCAAGCAGATGCAGATTAGCCCGGGTGACTTCAATATAATAACCGAACACACGGTTATAACCGATTTTCAATGACCTAATCCCTGTGCGTTCCCGTTCCTCTCGTTCAAGCTGAGCAATCCAAGTTTTTCCGTTCCTACTGGCATCTCGGTATGTATCCAGCTCCGTGTGGAAACCATCTCGAATAATATTCCCTTCCTTAACGGACAACGGCGGGTTTTCAACAAGCGCAGTTTCGAGCAAATCTGTCACTTCTTCACATGGATCCAATTTATCGGCAAGAACAGAAATATCCTGATTAGAGGCCATTGACTTTACAATTTCACGGATGACAGGCACCTGTTGCAACGAACGTTTCAACTGGATCAAGTCTCGCGCGTTAACATTCCCAAAGGCGACTCGTCCAGCAAGCCGCTCCAAATCGTACACTTCCTTCAGACGCTCACGGAGGTCTTGACGTTCGAAGTATTGACTTTTCAGTGTTTCAACAAGACTTTGTCTCCGCTCAATTTGTTTTTTATTAATGAGTGGTCTGTCAATCCACTGCTTAAGCATACGTCCACCCATTGCTGTTTTCGTTTCATCAAGAAGCCATAATAATGATCCTTTTTTACCTTTGGAACGGATGGTTTCGGTCAATTCCAAATTTCGTTTGCTATAATAATCAATTTTCATATAGTGTGACGTCTCATATGCAAGAACCGGCTGCAAATGATCAAGACTTCGTTTTTGGGTACGATATAAATAATTCAATAAACGAGAGGTCGTTGTCATCTGCTTTTCGTCCTTTAATAGATGCAGTAAAGGAACGAACGACTCACTATGTTCCAAATTGTCCTCTAATGATAAAGCGGCAGCGCCCCGTTCCTGAAGTTTCTTTTTCCATTCTTCATTAAAATCAGCAGCAATAACAACTTCGCTCGCACCAAGGATGGCAAATTCATTCAGTACCTCATCAAAGTTCTCAATCAAAGTGACCTTATTTTCACCTGTCGATAAATCGTTGTATCCAAAACCAAACTGGTCATTAGAAAAATGAGTGATCGTCGCAATGTAATTGTTTTCTTTTTCACGAAGACCCTTGCTATCCATTTTCGTTCCCGGCGTAATCAGCTGAACAACTTCCCTGCGTACTACCCCTTTGGCTTGCTTAGGATCTTCTGTCTGTTCACAAATCGCTACTTTAAATCCTTTTTCTATCAATATATCAATATAATTAGCCGCCGAATGATACGGAATCCCGCACATTGGAATTCGGTCTTCACTTCCACCTTCTCGGCTCGTTAATGTTATTTCGAGCTCCTGTGACGCATTCAGCGCGTCATCAAAAAACATTTCATAAAAATCGCCTAAACGAAAAAATAAAAAGGCATCTTGATACTCTGCCTTAATTTTTAAATATTGTTGAATCATCGGAGTATATCCAGCCATTCCTTCAAAACCTTTCCTAACTAAAATCTATTACTCACATATGTCTTTTATTATAACATATGGGAAAGTAACATTGCCTATATTCGAAATTGCATGGTAAATCCTTGAACCTGTGAGTAAAGCTGATAAATTCACTATTCTCTACAGGTATTAACAAGTAAAACTTAACATTATATCCGTAAACTTATTGGGACTGGTATATCAATATGCCTGCATAAAGCCTGTCCCTCTTCAAATTAAATAAAACCGGATGAAGGGAATGTCATCCGGTAGTGAATTTCTATATTCTATTCGTCTATTCGTCTTCGAATTCATCTAGGAAATCCGGATCTAAATCTTCGAATTCCTCATCATCGAAATCAGAGCCCCAGTCATCCTCACAGCGGCCATCTGGATGTACAGCGACACAAATTTTTGTTTCGCCGACGACTTCTACAAAGAATTCTCTTTCCACATGGACAATGATTTTTTGTCCACACGGGGAGATGCAAGCTTCTAAACAATTAGGCTGTTGGACAGCTTGTGCAACGATTTCATGGTCATCATGACAATCCGGATCACGGTATTTCAGCGAAATCACGTCGGTATATTGTACTTTTTCAGTAACAACTTCCGTCTTTGAATTATGGTTATAGGAATACCAAACGTTGATTTCGTAGCTGCCGTGTATTTCTACCTTTTTGCCGACTTTCTTTGCATCGTATTTATGGTTGATGATCCAACAACCTAGAATGCTAGAAGGATGATGAGCCGGGCAAATGGTGTGTGAGGACTTTGTGAATTTCCGTCCCTTTGCCACCACCGCTTTAGTAATTATCTCTCTATATTGTGACATGCTAGCGAACCCTCCTCATACAGTTTYCATTCATCCTATGCGTGGTAAAAGTCTAGTGTGCGTAGAATTTTTATTGTTTGAAAACTGCTGTATTGTTTTAAACCTAGGTTATTTTATGCGCATGTTTTGGGATATGTGTCACGAATGGGCACTGTATAAGGATTTACGAGTATAAAAAAGCCCTCCTGAAATCAGAAGGGTTTTAGAAAAGGTTATGAACAGCTTCCACCACCAGCCTGTACCTGCGAACCTGTTTCACCGCGAAGGATGTCTCCTTCGGTTGATTCAATAATTAAATCCGTCACCTTATTAGAAACTTGTGAGGAGACCATTTGTAAAAGATCATTTACATCAACTTGGGATTGTTTGAATTCTTGGACAATCGGAAGTTCGTCTAATTGTTTTTCAAGTGCATCAATTTTGGCCTGTACTTGGCCGTACGCTTTCTCTTTTCCATAATGTTGGAAGTTAACAGCCTGCTTTTGCAAGCTTTTGATGCTCGCGATCATTTCACGGATTTTTTGGTTTTCGTTGATGTGAGCTTCCGCCCGTTTAAAGAAATCGACTTCTTCTGTGCTGGCAATCATTTCAGCCAACTCTGCCGCTTTTGTTAAAATATCGTCTTTTGTATATTTCGTCATTTTACTCCACCTCAATCGCTGTAGCTTCTTCAACCATATCCCCATTTAATGACCATGTTTTCGTTCCAGTGATTTTCACCTTTACGATTTGGCCAATGGCAGATTTTGGTCCTTTGAAGTTCACAAGCTTATTTTTCGTTGTATAACCTGCTAACACATCCGGATTCTTCTTGCTTTCTCCTTCTACAAGGACTTCTACAATCTGTCCATCATACTCTTTCATTTTTAACGCACACGTTTCATTAACAAGCGCATTCAAGCGTTGCAGGCGTTCTTTTTTCACTTCCATCGGTACATTATCCTGCATTTTCGCGGCTGGTGTTCCCTCGCGTGGTGAATAAATGAAGGTATAAGCAGCGTCGAAACCAACTTCTCGGTATAAAGACATTGTTTCTTCAAAATGCTCTTCCGTTTCATTCGGATAGCCGACAATGATGTCTGTTGTTAAAGATGCAGTTGGGATCGCTTCTTTAATTTTTCTAACTAGCTCTAAATATTGCTCGCGCGTATATTTACGAGCCATAATCTTAAGCGTTTCCGTACTTCCTGATTGAACAGGAAGATGGATGTGGTCTACTAGATTTCCACCTTTTGCTAGGACTTCAATTAAGTGATCATCAAAGTCACGTGGATGACTAGTTGTAAAACGAATACGCGGAATATCAATCTTGCGGATTTCATCCATCAAATCACCGAGACGGTATTTAATATCCGTAAAATCTTTACCATATGCATTCACATTTTGGCCAAGCAGTGTTATTTCTTTATATCCTTGTGCCGCTAAATGACG
>NZ_JBFUIB010000268.1:0-5062 GCF_056402095.1 Peribacillus sp. P4_C12 | reverse complement strand
GTAGGTGTTCCTACTGCAATATATATAATCTCTGCATCTACTAATGCTAGTTTGGGATCGCTTGTAAAAAACAATTGACCATTATTAAGATTTTTTTTCAATAAATCCGCTAACTCTGGCTCATAAAAGGGAGATATTCCAGCTTTCATTAGTGCAATATCATTTTCATTAATGTCATAACACACAACTTGATGACCTATTTCTGCTAAAGTCACTCCGGTAACTAGTCCTACATGACCTGTTCCAACGATTGTTATGTTCTTCATATTTATTCCTCTCATTGTCGTGTTTTCCTTATATAATACTATAGTACATTTTATAATAAACATTTTTTAAGGTAAATCTTAAATTATAACCAATATTTCCTTAAATGTAAAAAGGAACGAATTAATTTTAAGAAATACATTGACGTTGATTATCATTCGCTATTATAATCTTAATTAGAAATGATATTCATTATCAATTATGATGTAAATAGACGGGGGATACTATCGTGAGAAAAAAAGAATTATCAGCTATCTTTGCTAGTTTTTTAATGGCAGGTACGGTTTTGACAGCATGCAATACTAGTGAGAAACAGGCAAGTGAGGGTGCCGAAGAGAAAAAGCAAGAACAAACAGTTAATAAAGAAGAGACAAAGAAAGAATCAGAAATAAAAGAAGTGAATTACGCACAGGTTTTCCAAGAAGCTATTACTGAGTTGGAGAAGGCTAAAGAAGGAAAAGAAGTAGACTATGATAAAGTGACGGACCTTTATAAAAATAATCTGCAAAGCTTAGTGCAAGACAGAGATGCAGAATTCGAAGATAAATTGGATCAGCATATTACAACCGCATTACAAGCTGGTAAAGAAGGTACTATGGACAAGGTCGTTGTTAAGCAAATATTTGATAAACTAATGCAAAAAGTCTTTTATACAACGATGAAACATGATTTTACTGAAGTAGATGAAAAATGGGGTAATAAAGAAGATGTAACAAAGGAAATTGAAGAAGCGAAGGGATATTACGCAATTCTTCAATCTACAGTAGAAAAACGTGATACTGCATATGGAACAAATATGGTAGACGTGATTGCTGGTGGATTTGCTGAGATGGAGAAAGCTGTAGAAGCGGATGATCAAGTAGGATTCTCACTTGGTAAGCAAGTTGTAGATAAAACAATTATGAAAACGTTTTATCTAGCAACTGGTGCCGTTCCAAATGGCTATGCAACAAAAGTGGCAGAGGCAGCAAAGAAGGATAAGGAAGAAGCAAAAGTGGAGCAAGCAGAAGGTTGGGCCTTCTATCAATCTTTATTCGGTTATTTAAATGGGCATGCTGCAGAAGAAGCAGCCTTCATTCAACAGCAATTTGATTTGCAAACGGATAGTACGAAATTGGATCCTGCTGAGGTTAATAAGGCGTTTGTTCGAGGATTCTCTAAAATTGCCCTTGATGAATATAAGGAAAGTGAAGAATTTTGGGGAGAAGATAAATCTCCAATAACAGCATTAGAAGGTGCCCTATTTATCGACATTATTGGTGAAGATATTAAAGGGTTAATAGGTGAAGCAGAATATAGCAAGCTTACGGATAATGCACAACAATATTTGGAAGCAGCTAAAGCGAAGGATAAAAAAGCTGGCGAGCCATTGCTGAAAGAACTTCAAGCCACTTTACAATCAGTCATTGAAAAGGCAAAATAATTATTATTTTGCACGGGAGGAGACCTTGTGAAAATTACAAGGTTTTTTCTGTGTTAATAGAGTTATACTGGTTGTGATAGAGATTCACAACAATGGGGTGTTCACATGAAGATTATTGTAACGGGTGGTGCCGGTTTTATAGGAAGTCATCTTGTCAAAAGGCTTATTCAGGAAAACCACGATGTATATGTCATAGATTGTCTTCATCCGTATTATTCACCAAAAAGAAAAAAGAAACAATTGGAGAATGTAGCGAGTTTCGGGTCCTTTCACTTTTTTCAAAAGGATCTTTTGGATAGAGAAGAAATGGTGACCATATTTAAACAGATTTCTCCTCATGTAGTTGTTCATTTAGCAGCTTTACCTGGTGTTGCTTATTCAATTGAAGAACCTCTTAAATATGTCGATTATGATATTAAAGCAACGATTAATGTGCTTGAAGCTTCAGGTAAGGCAGGTGTTTCCAAAATTGTATTTGCTTCTTCATCCTCAGTTTATGGAAATCAATCAGGACCCTTTAAGGAGGAGATGGCGAACGGAAAGGTTATTTCCCCGTATGCTGCCTCCAAATATTCGGCTGAATCCTATTGTCATGTTTATGAATATCTATATGGTTTTCAGGTGAATATATTGAGGTTTTTTACCGTTTATGGTCCATGGGGACGTCCTGACATGGCAATTGGTAGTTTTATCAAAAAGTTAATGAACGGGGAGGAAATTACCCTCTTTGGTGATGGAAGAGCACGTGATTTTACATACATAGATGACATCGTGAATGGCATTTATTTGTCAATCAATCAACTAATGAAAAGTGAGGTCATCAATATTGGATCGGGAAGACCAATATTGATGGATACTCTATTAGCTGAATTGAAACGGCACTTCCCTGACATGAAAATAAACAAAGAAACTTCTCGCGTGGGAGATGTTGTAAATACGTGGGCAGATATCGGAAAAGCCAAACAATTGTTAGGGTTTGAACCAAAAGTAGACTTTATAAAAGGACTATCAGAAACGGTAAAGTGGGCCAAGGAAAATGAGACGATTCTTTAAGCTTGGTCCTGCTTTTTTGATACTTATTGTTTTTGTTTTCTTAACCATTCATTATTTTGATGGGAAACAGGTATGGAAAGGTATAAGTGAATTATTTGAGCATCCTTTTTTGCTTGTAATAATGTGGATCGTTTATTTCCTTTCTTTTTGTTTAAAAGGATGGGCTTGGCAGCTTTATTTAAAAGGAAAGGCTCGTTTTTCAACATGTCTTTTGGGGATTTTATATAGCTTATTGGTGAATCACCTACTGCCTATAAAAGTAGGTGATCTAGTGAGGGCCAAAATCTTAAGTGTAAGGGATGACAAGGTAAACTATGAGGAAGCTTTACATTCAGTCGTTGTATTAAGGGTTCTGGATATGCTCTGCTTAATAGGGATTACCTTGACAGGCCTGTTAGGCCTGGATGTAAGCTTTAAATTTCCTGTATGGAGCATCATAGCCGGTAGTATCTTTTGTATGATTACTTTATCTGTTTTACATAAATATTTTCCTGCCTTTTTAAAAAGACATATCTCTTTGCTTAAAAATGCTTTTTCAGGGAGAAATGGCCTGGCTATCATACTAGTTACCTTTTTTAGTTGGGTCTTAGAAGGCGGAATTCTTTATGGTACGGTCCTCGCGCTAAAAGGAGACCTGTCATTTTTTGAAACTGTGTTTTCAAATAGTATCACCATTGCTGGACAGATATTCCAAATTACACCTGGTGGTATCGGTAATTATGAAAGTTTTCTTGTATTTGCTCTTGGTTTATTTGGATTTCCTCTGATAGAAGGGTATACGATTGCGGTCATAACCCATTTTATGAAATTCTTATTTTCTTATATGGCTGGAGCAGTTGTTATATTAATTTATCCTGTCTCTTTTAAAACAGTGAAAGGGTGGGTTTGGATAAAAGGAGTGAGGAGAAAGTGAAAAGTGCATCAAAATTTGAAAAAATCGCTGCACGCTGTTGGAACTTATTAAATGAAGGAAAGCCATTTACACCGATTTTTGTCTTAGGAACCATGGTTTTATTCCATGCTGCGATTTTGGGCTCGYTAGAAGCGGTCCAAGACCTAATGTTTGCCTTTATTTATGTAATTCCATTATTAATCATCTATTTTGTTTTTGATTTTCCACTCTTTTTAAGGAATTATTTGTGGATTCCTTTTGTTATTTTTATAATCATTTGGAAAGATATTGATATAGGGCTTCTTTTATTTTCAATGGCCCTTTACTTCTTTTTTACGGTATTCTTTTGGGGGACTTTATATTATCACTTGAGAATAGGGACTTCTTGGTTGAATTTCACTCGTTTTTGGAAACTTGTATTAAAAAATAGTGATTCTACTAGTGGAAACGCACAGGAGCAATTGCCAAAGTTTTTTTTAATCCTATCTATTTGGGAAATGGTTTTTGAAACAAATAGGGCCGGTGGGGTCATCAATATTCTTTCACTTTTGATTTTTTATGCATTTATACTCGTGTTTGCCTACATTCTTCATAGGTATTTATTTGATTGGAAACCAAAAGCATATGAAACATACTCAAAAGATCAGGGCCCGCAGCCAGGAGAAGCCATTTCTGATAAGGTCATTGTTATTGTAGTGGATGGAATGAGAAAGGAACGTTTTTATGAAGCAAATACTCCTTTTTTAGACCTTTTAAAAGAAAACGGCACAGAATATATGAATATGGAAACCGTCTATCCTGCAAGAACAGTCGTTTGCTTTAGCTCGATGTTCACAGGGACCTATCCATTTGAGCATGGAATTAAGTCCAATATGGTATGGAAATTAGGAATTAATGTTGAAAGTATTTTTGATTCGTTAAGAAAAGTAGGCAAAAAGGGCAGACTTCTTGGAATCGCCCATTTGGTGGATTCAATGGGGGATGATGTAGAAACCGTTACCGCGGTTATGCATAAAGATAAAGCTGACCCTAATATTATGGAAAGGGCAAAGAAAATCATGAAAGAGCAGGACCCTGATTTGTTCGTTGTTCAAATGATTGGAACAGATCAAACTGGTCACAGCCAGGGAGTTTTTTATGATGAATATTTGCAAAAAATCCATGAAGCTGATGTGTTAATTGAAGATTTCGTTTCTTGGCTGAAGAAGGAAGGCAAGATGGACAATACGACTTTATTCATTTGTGCTGATCATGGCCAAGCAGATGGGATTGGAGGACATGGACATTTAGATGAAGGTGAAAGATTTGTGCCATTTATTGTTCATGGTCCACATATTGAAAAGGGGAAAAAAGTCCAAGAAAAACAGAGCCTCGTGTCCATGGCACCAACTATATCGTACTTGTTGGGAGCGCCTTTCCCTAGTCATAGC
>NZ_JBFUIB010000267.1:0-5063 GCF_056402095.1 Peribacillus sp. P4_C12 | reverse complement strand
GTTCAAAACGATAAAGCCGTTGTTGAAATTCCATCACCAGTGGAAGGTACCGTGGAAGAAATCCTTGTTCAAGAAGGAACGGTTGCCGTTGTCGGTGATGTACTTGTAACATTCGATGCTCCAGGTTATGAAGATCTTCAGTTTAAAGGGGATCATGGAGAAGAAGCGAAGGCAGAAGGTGAGAAGAATACGGAGGCCCAGGTTCAAGCTACTGCTGAAGCTGGACAGGAAGTCAAGAAAGAGGCTGCTCCGGTTCAAGAAAATAGTGCAGAAACGGGCGCGGGATCACAACCAAAGGTTGAGGTGGATCCTTCACGACGTATTATCGCCATGCCTTCTGTTAGGAAATATGCACGCGAACAAGGGGTAAATATTCGTGAGATTTCTGGTTCTGGGGATAATGGCCGCATCATGAAAGAAGATATCGATGCTTTCAAAAACGGCAAAACGGCTCCACAGCAACCAGCAGCTCAAAGTGAAGCTTCACAACAAAACGATACGGAAACAACCGAAAAACAAAAAGTTTCAATTCCAGAAGGGCAATATCCTGAAACTCGCGAGAAAATGAGCGGTATGAGAAAAGCGATCGCCAAAGCAATGGTTAAATCCAAACAGACAGCTCCACATGTAACATTAATGGATGAAGTCGATGTGACGCTACTAGTTGCTCATCGTAAGAAATTCAAGGAAATTGCTGCAGAAAAAGGAATTAAGCTTACATTCCTACCTTATGTTGTTAAAGCGTTAACAAGTGCATTGCGTGAATTCCCTATGCTTAACACATCGTTTGATGATGAGGCAAGTGAGATTATCCATAAACACTATTACAATATCGGAATTGCGGCAGACACAGACAAAGGACTGCTCGTTCCAGTTGTAAAAGATGCAGATCGTAAATCAACTTTTGCTATTTCACAAGAAATTAATGAATTAGCTACGAAAGCTCGTGACGGAAAATTGGCTCCTAACGAAATGAAAGGTGCTTCATGTTCCATCACGAATATCGGTTCCGCAGGCGGTCAGTGGTTCACACCTGTAATCAATCATCCAGAAGTTGCCATTCTAGGGATTGGACGCATTGCCGAAAAAGCAATTGTACGCGACGGGGAAATTATCGCCGCTCCAGTTCTGGCATTATCACTGAGTTTTGATCACCGCATGATTGACGGGGCTACTGCTCAGCATGCATTGAATCACATCAAAAAGTTATTGAACGACCCAGAATTATTGCTAATGGAGGCGTAAACAATGGTAGTAGGAGATTTTCCAATCGAAACAGATACTTTAGTGATCGGTTCAGGCCCAGGGGGATATGTTGCGGCAATTCGCGCAGCACAGCTTGGACAGAAAGTAACGGTCGTTGAAAAAGGAACAATTGGCGGAGTTTGTTTGAATGTAGGCTGTATCCCATCAAAAGCTTTAATTTCAGCGGGACACCGTTTCCATGAAGCTCAACATTCAGAAGACATGGGTATCTTTGCAGAAAAAGTTACTGTTGATTTTTCTAAAGTACAAGCTTGGAAAGGTACTGTTGTAAAAAAATTAACTGGCGGCGTAAGCAGCCTGTTAAAAGGTAATAACGTTGAGGTTGTAACAGGCGAAGCTTATTTCGTTGATGAAAACAGCATCCGTGTTATGAATGATGACTCAGCTCAAACATATACATTTAAAAACGCAATCATCGCTACTGGTTCATCACCAATCGAGATTCCGTCCTTTAAATATACGAAACGTGTACTTAATTCTACTGGAGCTCTTGCTTTGGAAGAAGTTCCAAGTTCTATCGTAGTAATCGGTGGAGGTTACATTGGTACAGAGCTTGGCGGCGCATTCGCCAGCTTTGGAACTAAAGTGACTATTCTTGAAGGTACGGAAGAGATTCTTTCTGCAGGCTTTGAAAAACAAATGGCAGCACTTGTTAAACGTAACCTTAAAAACAAAGGTGCTGAAATTGTTACTAAAGCAAATGCTAAAGGTGTGGAAGAAACTGAAACAGGCGTTACCGTTACTTATGAAGTAAAAGGCGAAGAGAAAAAAGTCGAAGCCGATTACGTTTTAGTAACAGTAGGTCGTCGTCCAAACACTTCAGAAATTGGTCTTGAACAAGTCGGAATCAAAATGACTGACCGTGGTTTAATCGAAACTGATAAACAATGCCGTACAAGCGTGAAAAACATTTACGCAATCGGTGATATCGTTTCTGGACCTCAATTGGCTCATAAAGCTTCTTATGAAGGTAAAATTGCAGCTGAAGCCATTGCAGGACATTCATCAGAAATCGACTATCTTGCTATTCCGGCTGTAGTATTCTCTGAACCAGAACTTGCTTCTGTCGGATATAATGAAAAAGAAGCGAAGGAAGCTGGAATCGAAGCGCTTGCTTCTAAGTTCCCATTCGCTGCAAATGGACGTGCTCTTTCATTGAACAATACGGACGGATTTGTGAAGCTAATCACTCGCAAAGAAGACGGATTGGTTATTGGAGCCCAAATCGCAGGACCAAATGCTTCTGATATGATTGCAGAACTTGGTTTAGCTATCGAAGCAGGAATGACTGCTGAAGATATCGCGATGACAATCCATGCACATCCAACTTTAGGAGAAATCACTATGGAAGCTGCTGAAGTAGCCCTAGGAACTCCAATTCATATTATTAAATAATTGATACCAAAAAAAGCGTGCTGCCATTTGCAGTACGCTTTTTTGGTTTTTATAAATAAAAATTAAATTAAAACTGGTACAAATTTAATGTCTTCTCCCAAATTAGGATATTTTCTTTACTCAATTTAAATGAAAAGTGCAAAATGGGCATAAGCTATACAAAGGTCTTCATACTTTTTTTCTATAAAAGGTTTAAATTGAGTAAAAGAGGATAAAAAAATAGGAAGAGCGATGTACTGAAGAATTAGGCTGCCGATTAAACAAAGTGGCTGATTATTCATTTTAAATGGGGTGGATCACTTGAAAAATTATCTGGTAATCCTCTTTCAACTAATCGTTTGGAGCGGATATACATTGGTTGAATGGCTTTCTGTTAATGATCGTTTTGTTTTTAAGGTATTTATGTTTCTGGTTTTTTCTTATTTGGCCATTTACATTGGTAAAATGATTTTAAAATCCAACAAGCGGACAATGCTTGTTACCATAATCAGTTTACTATGTTACGGTGTATTGCAAATTCTTTTGGAAACGTTGGTACCCATTTATTGAATTTTGAATCTTTACAATGACACATGAAAAACATGGAGGAAACATGATCACCAAGGTAGTAGTTATGTTTGTATTTGCTTCACTTTTATTAATTGGTTGTAATAATTCAGGTTCCAATCAAACTGAAAAAAAAGAACCAAAAAGTGTGGAAACAACTACCACTATCCAAGATGAAACCAAACAAGAACAAGATATGAAAGAAGAAGCATCAAAAACAATTAGGAATTCAGAGAAAGAAAATTTTCAGGCCGAGTACCGGTTGAACAAAGGTAATTGGTCATTTGAACCAATTCAGGATGCAGAACCTAAGGTTGTCTTGTTGATGTTCGATGATGCACCTGATAAGTACTCGTTAGAAATTGCAAGAACACTTCAAAAACTTCAAGTGCCGGCGATATTTTTTGTCAATGGATATTTTATTGAAAGTGATGAAAAGAAATCGATGTTAAAGGAAATTCATGATATGGGCTTTTCCATCGGTAATCATACGTATTCTCATGTCAATTTGAAAGAGCTAACAGAAGAAGAGCAAAAGCGGGAAATCGTAAAATTGAATAATTTGGTGGAAGGCATTATCGGGGAACGCCCTAAGTATTTTAGGGCGCCTTTTGGATCTAATACCGATTTTTCCAAAAAAGTTGCTGCAAACGAAAAAATGCTGGTCATGAATTGGACATATGGATATGATTGGGATAAGGAATATCAAGATAAAAAAGCATTGACAGAGATCATGTTGAACAGCCCTTATTTATCCAATGGAGCCAGTTTACTGATGCACGACCGAAAATGGACGAGAGAAGCGATAGAGGATATTGTGAAAGATTTTCATAAGAAAGGATATAAGATTCTTGATCCAAAATTAATTGAAACGCCTGAATGATTTGAAGTTACGGCCACTATCAGTTTTTTATTTTCTTGGATAGTAATACATCACTCGCTTGTTAAAAAGATGGAGTTGTGCTCGTAACTTCTTTGCAAGGAATTTACATAATTCATTAGCTTTCCCTTTATCACCGAATGTTGCAGTTTCTGGAAGGGTGAATTGGATATAAGATTGAATTCGCTCTAGTCCATCTTCGTCCTGAACGATTTCTTGGTCGACTCCGATTAGTATCATGTGATATCTGTCCACATTGGATTGGAGATAAATTACTTTATCTTTCATCTTTTCAGGCTCTTTCATTTCATAAGGAAAGGCCTTCTTATCATAATCCCAATTGAGTTGTTTTCCCGTTTTAGCGGTGATCATTTGGTAATATGTGAGCAATTCCTTCACGTCTTCAATGGTTACGGCTTCTTTCACGGACTCAGGAACGAGCTTGATATAGGCATTTTCAATCATTTGAATCCCCCTTAGCTCTATAGATTTTAATTGTATTTTAACATTTTATGGTTGTTTTATATACTTATCTATATGTAAATTTAAAGGTAAAATTCCTTTTTCACTCTTCTGGGTTAGTTTGGTAATATGATAAAAAATTGTTAAATTGTGTTGACTTCCAGTTTTTATTTTGATGTAAAATTTATATAKATGCTAGCTAATAAGGAGTGGGAAGCTTGATTTTAAAGTTTAATGAACATATTCATGTTTTACAAAAAAAAGGTGTAAGGGATGTTGCTTACCGGTAAAGATTTAGCAATAAATCAATCATATTTAATAAAGAGGTGGTCACCCTTTTTAGTCGAAGACTTACGACTTTGCTGAACTGATGCAAGTAAAAGCATGAGTTTATATTTAGGGTGAAAAAGATCCCAAATGGACAAAGAAGAATGATGAATTACCAAGGGCCACGGCTGCACGCAATGGGCTGGGTGGGGTCCAAGAAGCGGCTATTAGAATCCTATGTATAATC
>NZ_JBFUIB010000266.1:0-5072 GCF_056402095.1 Peribacillus sp. P4_C12 | reverse complement strand
AACAAAACTAATGGCCATAGCTATTTTTATGTTATTGGTTTTTTTCTTACACAGTTATATAAGTTATGTGCTAGTAACTTGTCTTGTTTTAGGTTGTCTAGCATGTTCAAAAATTCCACCATCCTTTTTTATAAAAGGATTATTGCCAATTCTATTTATTTTGAGCTTCACTTTTGTGTATCATTTATTTTTAACAAAAGGGGAGAATCTAATATTTCAATTTGGCTACTTGCATATTTATATGGAAGGAATTGTCGAAGGTTGCCGCGTCCTATTGAAAATTGTCCTCCTTGTTTTGATGACTTCATTATTAACTTTAACGACAAAGCCATTAGATATAGCGTACGGTCTAGAAACAATCATGAGACCTTTAAAAAAACTGCATGTACCAGTAGAACAATTTGCCTTAATGCTGTCGATTGCATTACGATTTATCCCAACTATTATTCAGGAGCTAGACCGCATCATTGATGCACAGCGCTCAAGAGGTGTGCAGTTTGATCATAAAAGCAAAGTTAAAAGAATTACGAATTATATTCCGGTCATTATTCCATTGTTATTAACTTCCATTCAAAGGGCCGAAAACTTATCGCTTGCGATTGATGCTCGAGCCTATCGTGATGGACGTGATAGAACTCGTTTTAAACGATTAAAATTTAAGAGTTTAGATTATTGGACACTAAGTATTTTATTGCTAGTTTTATTGAGCCTTTTATTTCTGAAGGTTGGAGGAGAAGTGTTATAAAACCTTGTGCTATTAGAGTTAATTCATTATTAACTTCCTTACCCTTTACTCAGCGTTGTATTCAATAAGGTCGAATTAAATATTATTAAAATGCAGCTTTATAAAAAAAGACTTGGCTCTCCGACGATTTCCCCGTTTTAACATTGCTTAAGACACTTGCTTAGCTCTTGAAAGACATTTTTATTTGGGCTTGAGGAACTGAGTCTAAACTATCCCCCTTTGCGACTGGAAACACCAAGAGGTTTTCAGTTTTTTTGTTTTAGCTACCAAAAAAAGATTACATGCTATCGAGAAATGACAATGTTCACTAAGCCGGTTTTAATTTTATTATTCGCCCTCGATCAGGTTTGTTCTTCAACTTTTACCACAAAACTGCTTCCAATATTATCAGTTTGTTCCTTTTGACATTTTTAAGATTCAGGAATATACTTGCTTATAACTTAAAAAGTTTACCTATCGCAACATTTTGAGTTGCGTGTAAAAAGGGGTTGAAATAGCTATGTCTGATTATGGTGAATTACATCAATCCTCTTCTAGGGGAATTAAAAAACTGCTTCCTTATCTAGGTCCAGCATTTATAGCCGCTGTAGCCTATATTGATCCAGGGAATTATGCTACAAATATTACAGCAGGTTCTAAATATGGTTATACATTATTATGGGTTATCTTTGCCTCTAATTTAATGGCTGTTCTAATCCAATCATTGTCTGCTAAATTAGGAATTGCCACAGGGAAAAATCTTCCTGAGCTATGCAGGGAGAGATTTTCAAAAAAGACATCTTTCTTATTATGGCTGCAGGCTGAAGCGGTTATCATGGCAACCGATTTGGCTGAATTTATAGGTGCGGCACTCGGAATCTATTTGCTTTTTGATCTGCCGCTTATCACATCTGCCTTTATTGCGGCGATAGGCTCTTTTGCCATATTGGAAATCCAGCGTAGAGGATATCGGACATTCGAAGCCTTGATAACGGTCATGATTTTTGTTGTAGTTATTGCATTTGGGGCTCAAGTTTTTTATGCAAAACCTGATACTTCTGCAGTTGTTCTGGGACTCTTCACTCCAAAATTCGAGGGGGTAGATAGTATTTTACTATCTGCGGGCATGCTTGGAGCGACAGTCATGCCACATGCGATTTACCTTCATTCTTCTTTAACGCAGAAAAGAATTGTCGGTAAAAACGATTTAGAACGAAAAAAGATTTTTCGTTTTGAGCTAATTGATATTATTATAGCTATGCTTATCGCAGGTGCAATCAATGCCGCCATGGTAATTGTTTCAGCAGCTTTGTTTCATAAAAGTGGAATACTTGTTGAGGATTTAGATGTTGCGTATCAACAATTTGGTGCCCTGCTTGGACCTTCTGTCGCGATGTTTTTTGGGATAGGACTATTGTTTGCAGGATTATCAAGCTCTTCCGTTGGTGTGATGACAGGTGATGTAGTCATGCAAGGTTTTATTAAAAGGCATATACCGATTTATTTGAGAAGAGTCATTACGACAGTTCCTCCTTTAGCCATTATATTGTGGGGAGTAAACCCATCTAAAGCACTTGTGATGAGTCAAGTGGTTCTCTCGTTTGGAATTGCGTTTGCTTTAATTCCGTTAATCATGTTTACGAGCAATAAACAAGTTATGGGCAATCTAGTCAATCATAAAGTCACCTCCAGCATAGCCGGGCTTATCGCTGTACTTATTATCGGGCTGAATTTGTTCCTGCTTTATGAAACAATATTCAGCTAAAGAGAAGGAAAGATTATGTCTGGAGAATGGAACGTCGATTTTATGGAGCAGCATGATTCGGTACAGTCTTATTCCCATAGCATTAATTAGAATGAAAGAAAAGTAGAAGGACCAGATACTGGTCCTTTTTCCGTTGCTTTTAACAGTCAGATGGAGGCTGACATGGCTGAATGTGAACCTTTAATTGATTAATTCGACCGTACGATTAATTAATTCGGCCTTCACTAGATTAAATCGACCGTGCGATTAATTAATTCGGCCTTCACTAGATTAATTCGACCTTCACATAGGATAATCCGTCCTTGGCTCTGATTAATCCCTGATAATACCGTGACTTGTCCCAATCAAAACTTCCTTTTCCTTTTGATTGCGGTAAACAAATTTAAGGGCAATTTTTTTGAAACCTTCCATCTGTTCTACTTCTGTCAAAATTAACTCACATGTAATGGTGTCGCCTGTAAATACAGGACGAATGAATTCATTGACCATTTCACGGGCGATGTAATTCAAATCGCCTCCGATTTTAGTCCCTATACTTGCTGTTAATAATCCATGTACCATTAATCGACCTTTTTCATCGCGTTCCATATGATGTCTGCCTTGGTCTCCTGAAAGTTCAGCGAATTGTAACGTTTCTTCTTCAGTAAAGGTCCGTTCCCACGTATATACATCCCCAGGTTTCAGCATTATGTTTCTACCTCCCTAAAATATCTAGATTTCCAATGTCTAACATATAAAATATAACACGTTTAAATAATAAATGAATAACCATTCATAATAAAATACATGCGGTTATTCGAACGTTATGTGATTATAAATTACGTAAAATTCGGTGAGAGTCAGGAATTTTAGTTAAGGTTTACAAAATTCCTTTGTAAATTTACCTATTATGTTAATGGCATTGGGGATTACCCATAATTATTGGGTGGATATCGGCAAGTCAGAGAATTTTATAATTCTGCCAGGTGAAGAATACTGTCGACGGCAACCAGACTGCAGGTATGTATGTAAAAAAGGCAAGTTGGTTGAGACACTGAACCTGCGATAACGATATGGCATAAAGAATTGCTGTAAAGGAAAGACTGAGAACTTTCAGTCTTTTTTTTGCTTAAAGGAATTCCCTGAATGCAAATTAAAGTCAGGTATTCCCAATTGGGATTATGGTAAAATTAAATGGAGAACAGGAAGGAATGATAGTGACGAATGAATACTCATTTTTTCTTTGCTTTGGTATTACCTGATG
Source organism: Peribacillus sp. P4_C12 (assembly GCF_056402095.1). Taxonomy (NCBI): domain Bacteria; kingdom Bacillati; phylum Bacillota; class Bacilli; order Caryophanales; family Bacillaceae; genus Peribacillus; species Peribacillus sp. P4_C12. The sequence continues at coordinate 1,340 of NZ_JBFUIB010000266.1, read as the reverse complement.
ATATAAAGACTTATTTAAATGATGCAACAGAACAAATTAAATCGGAGTTTCCATTTAAGAAATGGCTGCATCAAGCCGATTATCATATTACGATGGCGTTTTTAGGGAATGCTCCTGATTCTATGAAAAAGGATGCCCTAGGGCGAGTGGAAAGCGAGCTTGCCAATGAGACCATGTTTGACCTGGAACTCGGGGATATTGGGGTTTTTGGGAAAAATGGGAGCCCAAGAATTCTTTGGGCAGGTGTCAAACAGCAAGACAGACTTTTTACCATTCAAAGAAAAATCTATGAATCGTGTGTGCAGGCCGGCTTTGAACTGGATAAAAAACCGTTTAAGCCACATATAACGCTGGCAAGAAAATTCGAGGGTGAGAGTCTCTTTTCGATAGAAAGGGTCCGGCAGATAGCAAATTTGGAGACTAAGCATTTTGAAGCAGCTCAGATTGCGCTTTATCAAACACATCTTGGAGCTTCCCCTTCATACGAACAGATTTTTACAATAAACCTTCAATAATAGAGGAAGATGGGTGGTGTTCGAATGGCACAGCTCATAAAAATGCAGGATTATATTTCTCGGTATGAGCAGGATATTTATCGATATCCAACACAATTTGCAAAATTAAAAAAACAGCAATGGGATAAATTGAAGGCTGCATATCACGCGGGCGAGCTAAATCTGCTGTATAGCCAACCAGATGTAATGGAAACCCTTGTACAGGACGATACACCTCAAGAGGAGCCACGGGGCCTGTTCAACAAGGTGAAAGGCCTATTCCACCGTTCAGATAAACAAGCGCTAGAGGTCGAAGAGCAACAAATACCGAACCCGGCTAGAAATGAAAATGTCTTTTCATTAAGATTTCCCTCTAATCCAGCTAATCTGGATGAATTAAAACAGAATTTTTTAAATCAGCTGCTCCGATTTCAAATGAAATGGGGCAGCTCGACGCTTCGTGAAAAGTCATTTGTGGACCAATCATTCTTTTTGGATGAAAGGCTCCGCTTTTTTCTGCAGCGGTTTCCGGATACGTTTCTCGTTTTATACAAACCTATCTTTCTATTGAAAAATGCGCCTGTCGAAGTCGATGTCATTTTATTAACGCCTGTGGATGCCTGGTGCATCACATTTTTGGAAGCGGAAGAAGATTCGGCTTTTATTGGATCGAGCGATCGATTCTGGGTCCGCCGGCATCATAAGTATCCTGACAAAAAAGTGCTCAATCCGTTATTGGCTGTCAATCGGATGGGAAACATCGTCTCCCAGTTATTTGAACTATATGAAGTGAACTTGCCGATAAAAAAAGTGGTTCTCTCCCGAAATGGATATGTGGATTACCCG